>NZ_JBHZDA010000018.1:44171-86783 GCF_042755665.1 Streptomyces sp. NPDC059142 | reverse complement strand
CGGATACACCAACCGCGAGACCTGCGACTTCCTGAAAGACCTCCGTACCGCTCTCGCAGAGCACGCAGTGACCTACGAGAAGGCCGCTGCCCTGTCACCCACCGGCGTTCCGCCACAGCTTTCGCGCCTGCTGGCCGGAGGATTCCCCTCACTGCAGTACACCATTGCCCTTGTTTCGGCCTGGAACGGTGACGTTCCCAGCTGGACCAACCGCTGGCGATCCGCAGCCAGTGCACTGAAAAAAGAACTCCAAACAACACCTTTTACTCCGCAGGACACCTTGAGAGAGCTCACCTGGGAACTCGGAAGCGAAGATTTCCGCGACGAACCCGCGGACAATGTTGATCAAGCCCTTAAGGACAACAGTGGTCTCGGGGTGGACGTGGCACCACGGGATGCATCCGGGGTGGCTGAAAGGATCAGTAGTCCCGGATACACCAACCGCGAGACCTGCGACTTCCTGAAAGACCTCCGTACCGCTCTCGCAGAGCACGCAGTGACCTACGAGAAGGCCGCTGCCCTGTCGCCCACCGGCGTTCCGCCACAGCTTTCGCGCCTGCTGGCCGGAGGATTCCCCTCACTGCAGTACACCATTGCCCTTGTTTCGGCCTGGAAGGGTGACGTTCCCAGCTGGACCAACCGCTGGCGATCCGCAGCCAGTGCATTGAAAAAAGAACTCCAAACAGCACCTTTTACTCCGCAGGACACCTTGAGGGAGCTCACCCGGGATCTTGCAGCTGACGGGACGGCACCCCGAATGTCCTCCTGGAACAAGATTCTTCGAAGACCGTCTCCCTGAGAGCAGGGGTAACGCGCAGCAGTGAGCGTCTTCAGCGAGGCCACTGATCGGGTGGCGGGGCGGCATGAGGTGGGGATGCGCAACGGACAGGGCTCCCGTGCCGTTGAGGGAGGTGTTCGACGTCCCAGTCACGCTGCTCGGGGGCCTCGTTGGCCAACTATCCTGCCGCACTCGACTTACCTCACGCCCTGGTCGAGTGGGTCACGATGCTCATCGTCACCCGCGAGGGTGACCGACGGTGCAAACTCCCGCCGCACCGTCGTGCGCTGGTCGCACTCGTGTACCTGCGTCGCCACGACACCCTCGCCCGTATCGCCGTGGCCTTCAGGATATCCGTCGGCACCGCCCACGCCTACGTCCACCGCAGTCACCACTCTGCTCGCCGAGCAGGCGCCGGGCCTGCTGAAGGACGCTGCGCGCGCACGACCCGGACTTCGTCCTCCTGGACGGCACACTCGCAGAGTGCGACCGCGTCGGCGACGGCAGGGCCGACTACTCCTCGAAATGCAAGCGACACGGGGTGAACGTGCAGGTCGTTACGGACCCGGCCGGCGAGATTCTGTGGCTGTCGCCGGCACTGCCGGGCCGGACCCACGATCTGACGGCCGCCCGCACCCGCAACATCCTCCGGATCTGAGCGCTCCAGGGCGTTCCGATCCTCGCCGACATGGCCTACATCGGTGCGGGCGACTGGGTCACCACAGTCAAGCGCCGTCCACCAGGCGGTGAACTCACCCTCACCGAGCGGACCGTGAACCGGGCCCAGGGCTGATGCGTTCTCAGCTGGCGAGATGAGCTGATCGCCTGCGTACGCGCCGCTGCGTGTGGTTCGCCCGGTTCGGCAACGAGAGACGCGACCCCTGATGGTCAAGGTTGTCGAAGCCTTTGATCACGAACAGGGGTCCCGTTCGCGTGCCATCTTCCCTGATCGGTGTCCTGCAGCGCCACTGCGAGGACATCGACTCCGCCTGCCCGGATCCGGAACCGCAGCAGTTCACCGCCCTGGCCGAAGTGCTGGGGCGGATACCCGATTCCCTCCGGGTCCGGGGCCGCCGTCACCTCCTGGGCTCCCTGCTCGCGCTGTGCCTGGTCGCCGTCCTCGGCGGAGCCACGTCCCTGGCCGCCATCGCCCGCTTCGCCGCCGATACCGACTCCGACCTGCGCGAACAAATTCGGTCTGGCCTCCAGCACGCCGAACGCCTCCACACTGTGACGGCTCCTCGCCCGCCTGAACGGCGACGCGCTCGACGATGCCGTGGGCACCTGGCTCGCCCGATACCCCGCCGACCCGGTCGACGAGGCCGATGGCACGCTGGTCGGCCTGGCCGTGGACGGCAAGACGGTGCGCGGATCCCGCAGCGACGGCGCAGCCGTTCACCTGCTCGCCGCCGCGCTCCACGCCTGCCAGACCGTGATTGCCCAGCGCCAGGTCGCCGCGAAGAGCAACGAAATCCCCGCCTTCGCCCCACTGCTGGACCGGATCGACCTGCGCGGCGTCGTTGTCACCGCCGATGCGATGCACACCCAGCGCGCCCACGCCGAGCACGTCATCGCCGCCGGCGGCCACTACCTCCTGGTGGTCAAGGGGAACCAGAAGAAGCTGCGCAAGCAGCTGCGACACCTGCCCCGGCGCCAGATCCCGCTGCAGGCCCGCACTGCGGGGGCCGGGCACGGCCGCCGCGAGGTCCGCCGGCTGAAGGCCTGCACCGTCCGTCCCGGCCTGCTCTTCCCGCACGCCGTCCAGGCCATGGAGATCAAGCGCCGCCGCACCAACCGCCAGACCGGCAAGGTCGAGACGAAGACCGTCTACGCAGTCACCAGCCTCCCGCCCGAACGGGCCAGTCCGGCGCAACTCGCCGAACTCGTCCAGAACCACTGGTCAGTTGAGGCCCTGCACCACGTCCGAGACGTGACGTTCGGCGAGGACGCCCCGCGAGTACGCACCGGCACCGCACCCCGCGCCATGGCCACCCCGCGCAACCTTGCCATCGGACTCATGCGCCAAGCAGGCTGGACCAACATCGCCGCCGCGGCCGATCACTATCGGTCACGTCCCCAGCACGCGACAGCCATGCTCCGGCTCACAGCCTGAGAACGCATCGCCCCTGGAACTGAGCTGCCCCGAGTTTCGTAAAGTCCGATCTTGATTGGTTCAGGCGGACTGCGGGGTTTGCTCCTGGCTGCGCCAGAAGGCTTCCTCGTACTCGGCCGGCGGCACGTAGTCGAGCGCGGAGTGGAGGCGTTCTTCGTTGTACCAGGTGATCCACTGGAAGATCGCCCGCTCGACCTGGTCGACGTCCTTCCAGGGGCCCTGCATCTCGATCAGCTCGGCCTTGAAGGTGCCGTTCAGGGCCTCGGTCATTGCGTTGTCATAGCTGTCCGCGACGGAGCCGACGGAGGCGGAGGCGCCGATGTCAACGAGCCGGTCGGTATACCGAATTGATGCGTATTGGGACCCGCGGTCGCTGTGATGAATGAGGCCGGAGTCCTTCTTGATCCGGCGCCGCCAGAGCGCCATCTCCACTGCGTCCAGCGGGAGTTCCGTCCGCATGTGGTTCGCGACCTGCCAGCCGACGATCATCCGCGAGTACACGTCCAGGACGAACGCCACATACGCCCACCCCGACCAGGTGCGGACATACGTCATGTCCGCGACCCACAGCTGATCGGGCCGGGAGGCGGTGAAGTCGCGGTCGACCAGGTCAGGTGGACGCGGCGCCGATGGTTCCGGAATCGTGGTCCGGCGCCGTCGGCCACGGATGACACCCTCCAGGCCCAGCTCGGCCATCAGCCGCTCGACGGTGCAGCGGGCCACCCCGTGACCCTTGCGCCCCAGGGCCCGCGTGATCCGGCGGGCGCCATAGGTCCCGCCCGACTCCGCGTAGACCTCCTCGATCAGCGGCATGAGCTGCTCGTCGCGGAGCCGGCGGGCCGACTTCGGCCGCTTCTTGCGGGCGAAGTACGTCGACGGCGACAGGTCCAGCACCCGGCAGACGGGATCGACCCCGAGGCCGTGTCCACGCAGGTGGTCGATCACCTGCTCGGCCTCGTCCGGGGACGGTCGATCTCCTGGGCAAAAAAACCGAGGCGGCTTTCAGGATCTCGTTCGCCCGCCTCAACCCAGCATTCTCCCTGCGAAGTTGCTTCAGCTCGTCGAGCTCGGCGGTGGTGAGCCGGTCGCCCCGCTCACCGCGGTCGGCCTCGGCCTGGCGGACCCAGCCGCGCAGGGCCTCCTTGTGGATGCCCAGGTCCTTCGCGACGTGGGCGATCGGGCGGCCGGTGGTACGGACCTCGCGGATCGCACGCTCGCGCAGTTCATCCGGATATTTACGGGGTGCTGCCATGGCGCTGGTGGTTCTCCTTCGCCAGGACGGTAACCCTGGCATCAGGGACTCCACAAATCTCAGTACAGCTCAGTGGCCCGAGTCTGCGGAACAGGGTGTCGAACCCTTCGCCGAGGTGGCGCACCGCGGTACCGGCTTCCTGGTTCTCCGCGAGTTCGAGCAGGCTGGACGAGGTCTCACCTTCGGCTCGATCCTCGATGTAGACGACCACCGAGCGGGTGGGGGCGCTGCGGTACTGGTCGGAAGCCTGCTCCACGATTGAGCGGATGCCGGCGATCACTACGGAATGGTCGCTGAGGAGGGTGACGTTGCTCCTCATGGACCTGCGGAAGGAGACTGCACGTAATCCGGCAACGAGTGCCGCGGCCGTGCCGCCGCTCAAGAGCCCGATAACGCTGGCGATGACGGGTTCCATTCGGCCCCCTGGAGTCTGCTTGCGCCGACTTAAGGCCCATGATGGGGCATCAGGCGGCCTTGCGGCAGGAGAACTGCGGGAGTTCACCCATGGGGGCCGTGAGGTGGAGACTGCCGGGTACACGAGTGCGCTTGAGGGGCGCAGCAGGCGTGAGCGTAAATGGCCCCACCCGGATCGGGTGGGGCCATTTACGCTGAGGGCTTCGTCAGATCTTCACCCACAGGCCGACATAGTCGCCTGCCTTGCCGCCCTTCGTGATCTCGCAGGTGAAGCTCCGCCACTTCTTCGCCTTGACACCGGCGGTCCCCGTGCTTTCGCAGGCGGCGTTGCCCTTCTTGAGTTCCGCAGCGGTGCGCAGCGGCCCCCAGGACTTGGCAGGCCCGGCTGTGGGTGCGTAGGCGGGAACGGCGGTCCCGTAGTTGTCGCCCGCGGTGGCGGTGGCGGGGGCGGCGGTGGCGATGCCCGCGCCGATGATGGCGAGTGCGGTGAGGCTGGTGGCGAAGGTGCGTTTCATGGTTCCCCCGTTGGGTTGAAGCCTGGTTCGGGCACTTCTTTTCGGGACGAGACGCAGGCACTGTTGAGACTGGTTCCCGTGCGTGGACGTCGGCCAGGGCATGCTCCGGATCTTGCTGCGCTTTGTCAAGCGGTTGTGCTGGGCGCCCACCTGTCACCCTTCTGCTGTTCCAGAGCCTTGGCTTGCTTTTCAACCTTTGGCGGAGCCTCGGAGACACCTGTAGGTTCTCCGCGGTGACCTTGATGGAGACGCAGGGCCTCACGTCGATGACCGATGAGGCGCAGTTACGTTGGATGGCGCTGGGGGACACGACTCAGCGGCCGGCCGTGGTCATGCTTCATGGCGGTCCGGGGCTGCCGGATTATCTGGGCGATGTCGCCCGCATGGTCGCCGACCTCGCGCCTGTGTACCGGTACGACCAGCGTGGCACGGGCCGATCCCCGTGGCGGGGGCGCCATTCCTTCGCCCGGCATATCGACGATCTCGTGGAGTTGCTCGACGCATGGGAGATACCCGAGGCGGTGCTGATCGGGCACTCCTACGGTACTGACCTGGCGAGCCGGTTCTGCCTGGCGCATCCTGACCGGGTTGCCACAGTGCTGCTGATGTGCGGGCCGTTCGTCGGCGATTGGCGTACCGGAGACCGAGCGGAGCGAGGCCGCCGCATGTCCGCAGCGCAGTGGGAGCGGCTCCGCGTATTGGAGGAGTTGACGCACCGCACGGAGGAGCAGGAAGTCGAGCTGCTCACACTGGCCTGGTGCACCGACCACGCTGATCCGGAACGGGGGTGGCACTGGGCCGCGCAGGGGGCCCGGCGGCGTCGCCCCGTCAACTGGGCTATGAACAGCGAGCTCGGCAGGGCAGGGCGCGCGGACCCGCTCGATGAGCACCTCGCCGAGCTGCGCGCATGCCTCCCCGCGCGGGCGGAGCTTCTCGGCGCAGCCGATGATCCCCGTCCGGTGTCGGCTCTTGAATTACTCGCGCTCAGGATCGATCTTCCGCTGACGCGGGTCGAAGGCGCTGGGCACGAACCCTGGTTGGAGCAGCCCGACACTGTGCGTGCGCACCTTCGGCGATTCGTGCGAGGCGCGGTGGGCTCATAGGGCACGGCGATGGTGCCGCGCATCGCCACGTCGTCCCAGCACATCTCGCCCGACGGTCAGGAGCACGCCTGGAGACCCTGTGCCGCCTGACCGCGTTCGAGGTCGTAGGCGAAGGCGCGGGGTACGTTCAGCGCGGCCTGGAACTGTCGGCGGGCCTGGTCCGGACAGCCGGCCGTGAGATGGGCGCGGCCGAGCCGGCAGCGGATGTCCATCTCCAGTCGGTCGCGGTGGGGCTCGTTCTCCGGCAGCAGACTCCGTTGTGCGGCGAGTGCCTCACCGAGATGGTCCGTAGCGGTGGCCGGGTCGCCTTCCTCGTGGACGGCGGTGCCCAGACGGGCCAGTGTCAGCGCTTCCAGCAAGAGGTCTTTCGCGTCGGCGGCCAGGGCAGCAGCTTCCCTGAGCAGAGGCGTCGCCTCGTGCGGCCGGGCCAGAAGCAGGTGGGCGTCGGCCATGCATGTCAGGGTCCGGCTGAGCATACGAGGGCGGCCGACCCTGCACGCCCGTGCGTGAGCAGCGCGGAAGCAGGCCAGCGCGTCCTCGTGCCGCTCCTGTGCGATCCGTACGAAGCCGAGGGAGGCATGTACGGCGAACGCGCCCCAGTCGTCGTCCGGAGAGATGGCCTTGAGCGCCGCCGTGGTGTGGGCGTCGGCCGCGCGGATGTCCCCCGACTGCAGCGCGGCGGTGCCGAGTCCGGTCGTCGACCGGGCCAGTTCGCGGTCGTCACCGAGCCGACGACTGACGTCGGCGGCCTTCTCGAACCAGATTCGTGCCTCTTCGGTACGGAAGGAGAAGAGTTCCGCGAGGCCCATGCAGTTGCGCAGCGCGGCAGTCATCCGTCGGTCGCCGCAATCGCTCGCGCTCTCAAGGGCGATGCCGAGGATGGTGCGGGCGTCGTGATAGCGGCCGCGGCTGGTGAGGTAGTCGGTCAGGGCCTCGGCGATCCGGCAAGCGAGGTCGCTCCGGCCGAGCGCGAGAGCGTGGCCGACCACATCGACGACCTCTCCGCCAGCTTCGTCCAGCCAGTCCGCCGCGGACCGCCAGTCCGTGAACACCGCCTCCTCCGCGGGGCAGGCGTCCGCGAATGCCTGAGGGCCCCACTCGCTGGCCATGCGGGCCGCGTCCAGGTAGAGGCGCAGCGCCGCCGCCCCGTCCGCTCGTGACGTGCCGGGGACAGCTGTGGCCAGACGGCGTGCATGGGCCCGCACCAGGTCGTGCAGCCGGTAGCGGCCGGGCCGCGGCTGCCGGAGGAGCCCTGCGTCGACCAGCCGCTCCAAGGCCCGGCCGGCCTCGATGGCCGGCAGCTCCAGCATCGCCGCCGGTGTCAGCGGGTCGAACTCGACGGTGGGTGCGAGGCCGAGTGCACGGAACACGTCCTGCTGCCGCGGGGGGAGGTGTTCGTAGGAGAGTTGGAAGGCGGCCGCGACACTCCGGTCGTCGGCGTTCAGTTCCTTCAGCCGGTTCTCGTCACCGGTCATCCGGCCCACCATGTGCGCCAGAGACCACTCGGGCCGTGTCTGGAGCCGAGCCCCCAGGATCCGCAGGGCGAGCGGCAGCCCGTCGCACAGGCGCACGAGTGCGCAGGCTGCGTCCGGTTCGTGCTCCACGCGATCCCTGCCGACCAGGCTGCCGAATAGGCGCAGGCCGTCGTCGTCGGGCAGGGGCTCCAGGGAGATTCGGCGGGTCGCGTCCAGGCCGGCCAGTCGCCGTCTGCTGCTTACGATGACGGTGCTTCCGGGTCCGGACGGCAGCAGCGGTAGCACCTGCCGGGCGTCTACCGCGTCATCGAGCACCAGCAGCAGACGCAGGCCGCTGGTCGCCGCGCGCCAGGCGGTGATCAACTCGTCCTCGTCGTCGCCGATCCGGGTGCCGTCGCTGCCCAGCGTGCGCAGCAGGCGGGCCAGGGCCCGTCGTGAGGAGAGGGGCCCGCCCGTCGCGTGAGCGCGCAGATCCAGGAAGAGGCAGCCGGCCGGGTGCCCGGGGACAAGTCGCCGGGCGGCCTGGACGATGAGCCGCGACTTGCCCATGCCGGGTGTACCGTCCACCGCCATTACGGTGACGCCCTCGGAAAAGTTCTGCCCGGTGAGCAGGCCCAGCTCTTCCTGCCGGCCCACCAACGGCCCGACGTCGCCGGGGAGTTCGTTCACCGGAGCCGGAGCCGGAGCCGAAGCCGGGGCCGGGGCGGGGGCGGGAGCGGGAATCGCGGCACGACTCGGATCCAGCTCGGTCGGCGGATCCAGATCCGCGTCCGGGGTGACGGTGACGACGGGCGGCAGCAGAACGGTGTCGGCCTGTCGCAGCACTGCTTCGTACAGGTGGCGCAGTTCGTCGCCGGGCTCGGTGCCGTGCTCCTCCCGCAACCGCCCGCGCAGCTCGTGGAAGGCGTCGAGAGCCTCCGCCTGACGTCCGTCGGCGTACAACGCCCTTATACGGAGGGCCAGCAGTCCCTCGTCCCAGGGGCTGGACTGGGTCAGCTCGGCCAGTTCCTCCAAGGCATCGGTCGAACGGCCGATCAGAAAAAGACACTCCAGCCGTCCCTTGCGCAGTGAGCGTCGCTGTTCCTCCAGGTTCCGGCGTACCGACCCGGCACAGCGGCCCGGAAGTCCGGCCAGTGGCTGCCTCCCATACAGTCCGAGCGCCTCGTCGAAGAGGGGAAGAGCGTCGGCCGGTCCGGCGGACGCCCGTGCGCTCTTGGCGCGGCCGGAGCACGCGGTCAGCTCATCGGTGTCGAGCCGGACATTCTCCGTGTTGAAGCGGTACCAACCCTTGCCGCTGCGGATGACGGACGAGCGCGCTGCCGTTCCCGGTGTGTCCAGGACCTGGCGCAGGGAGTAGACATGGCTGGGCAGCACTCTCACCCCGGTCACCGGGGGACTCTCGCCCCAGACGTCGTCGAGTAGTTCCTCGTGGCTCACCCGGCTGCCGGCGCGCAGCGCCAGCGCCGCGAGCACCGCCTGACGGCGTACGGGCCCCAGGTCCAGCTGCCGTCCGCCCCGATACGCCGACAGCGCCCCGAGCAGGTCGATCCGTAGCGGCTCGCCGTCACCGTCCGCCACGCGCACCCCTTGCCACCGCTCGCTTCATCGTTGCTTCAACGGAATTGCAGCGCACCCCGAGATGCTGCCGCAAGCCGTAACCCGGGCGCGTTCACGGCGGTTCCCGGCCATCCGGCCGTGTCCCGACGCATGCCGTCAGGCCGGGCGGACCCGTTCCGCCTTGACGCGCGCCAAGCCAGGCGCATACCGCGCCATCCTCAGCTCAGTCCACCGCTCCGGCCGGTCCACGCCTCGGCCCGACCTCTCGGCGCGTGAAGCATGAAAGGGGACAGTGTGTCCCAGCAGAACCACGCCTCGGGTGACCGCGGCGACGAACCCCGCCCCGCGCCCGCCGCCCCTCCCGCCGGTACGGTCGGCCCGGCGCGAGGCTGGTGGCAGAGACTGAACGCGTGGCAGCGGATCGCGCTGCCCGCCGGAGTCGTAGCGCTCGTGACCGCCGTCACCGCAGCCGCCGTACTGACCTCCGGCGGTACAGAGGAGAGTTCCAGCAGCTCCAGCGCGGTGACGCGAGAGCTACAACCGTTCCGCCAGGCGGTCGAAGACCTCGCGGAGGCTCCGGGCCTGCGCTACCAGGACACCTCGACCCTCGGTATCACCGAGAACGACATCACCGTCACCGCCGGCGGCAGCCAGTTCGGCACCACGTCCTCCGGCCGGAGTGCCAACGGCCGGGACGTACTGCGCATCGGCGGCAAGAAGTTCACACGCTGGCAGGTCGACCCCGCCCCCAGGAAGGACGTGGCGGCCGGCGAGAAGGCAGGGCCCAGCGAGTGGATCGTCGGGCTGGACGACGGCTCGGAACTGATGGACGAGGCCCTGGCCCGCACCATCGCCCCGCCGAAACTGGCTGCTGTGCTGGAGACGGCATTGGACGGCCTGGAGAAGTCACCGCCGCCAGTGGCGAACGGCTCCCAGGCATCGGGCGGACCCGGGCAGAAGCCGTTGACCGTGAACGGAACCCCCGCGCTCGGCATCGACACCTCGGCCGGCCGCCTGCTGGTGACGAAGGAGAAGCCGCACCGGGTGCTGCGGCTGGAGGCCTACGACCTCCGCGACGGCCTCGCCGACATGAAGGACAAGCTGGAGAAGGGGGAAACACCGACAGCTCCCCGCACAGTGACCGCCGGGCCGCTGGCGGCCGGCGGTGGTGAGGGCATGGACCTGACCCCGGTCCTCGCCGACGCCGCCGAGAAGATGTTCGACACCCTGGTCGCATACGCCGACCAACTGGAGGACGCGACCGACCGGGGTATCACCTTCACCCTCGACGGCGCGGGCGAGATGGACTGCAGCCCGGAGGGCTGCACCGCCACCCAGACCTTCACCGGGGAAGTCAGCTCCATCGCCCGGAAGGAACGCGTCACCAAGGGCGAAGTCACCGCGACGATGAACGCCACGTTCACCATCGACGGCAAACCCGCCGGCGAGTGCACCAGCCCGCAGCGCACCTTCCCCGTCCGTGGCAACAACGTCTCCGGCACCCTGAAGTGCTCCAACCCGGCAGCCGGCCCCCTCTACGCCTCGGTCGCCGCCCGTGTTCACGCCCAAGCCCAAGCCGACGCCGATCGCTGTGGCTGCAAGGTCCGGCTCACCTACCCGCTCCGCGCCAACACCCTCATCGACGCCCGCGCGCTCGCCAAGGTAGAGGCCAAGAAGCTCGCCGCCCAGGCGAAGTCGGAACGGGACCGCGCGGGCTGCGCCAAGTCCCACAGCTTCCCCTCCAGCACCCGTGTACTGCTGGCGGACGGCACCACCCGAGCCATCGAAGAAGTACGTGTCGGAGACCGGGTCGCCGCCAGCGACCCGACTGCAGGACTGACCGCCACGCGGCCGGTGACCAACACCTTCACCACCGAGGGCGACAAGGACTTCACCCGGCTCACCGTCACCACGGACCGTGGCCCCGCCACCGTCACGGCAACAGACAACCACCCGTTCTGGCTTGTGGACGAACAGAGGTGGAAGAACGCCGCTGGCCTCCGGGTAGGCGACGAACTACGCACCCCGAACGGCGCCAGCGTGGCCGTGGCGGAGGTCCGCGAACAGCGCGGCCCGCAACGCACACACGACCTCACCGTCAACTACCTCCACACGTACTATGTGCTGGCGGGGAACACACCGGTCCTCGTTCACAACAGCAACGGCGAACTGACTCCTGAGCAGCTGAAGTCCATCGATTCATATCAGAAGCTGATCGAGGAGCATGAGGTGAAACTCCGGGATTACCAAGCGAACCCGGACGCCTACGACAACAAGGGTTTCCTCAAGAACGCGCCGAGTGAAGAGGTTCGTCAGCGGATTATCGACGGGCGTACTAGACACTTGAAGAAGGAAATTCACACCTTCCACGAGAACATCGCAAAAAAGCAGAGGGAGCGTTTGCTGATGGTCGAGATTCCAGTGGACAAGCTCAAAAGTCTGTTCGACCTGCTTGTGGGGCGGATTTCTGCTGGGGAGCAGGTGCTGGAAATCAACAAAGAGGCGTTCTGGTCCGTGCCTCCAGATCAGGCTTACGACATCTACAGTGAGCCGAGAGATCTCACGATCGGTATGCTTTCCGAGTCCTGGGGCCATCTGGAAGACATGTTGTCGGACCCTGACCGTGTCGTGGGGTACGGCTTCGTTTGGCTTGCTGAGGTGCTTCGTGCCATTGGAGATGAAGCGACGTCCTGAGGTATGGGCGGCTCTTCAGAAGGCTGACTGAGTTCCGGCCCTTGAGTTCCACCAGCAAATCCGAGGCCCCGTCAGGCGTGTCCTGACGGGGCCTTTGCCTGGCGTGACGGCAGTAGCTGACGGCAACGCCCACGGCCGATGGTGATGCAGGAGGAAGATTCGTCGCCGTTGGCCAGGCGCCTCAGCGGCAACTCCACACGGCCGAGAGGGCGTGTCGCCAAGGCTCCAACAGCTCCTCGACCGAATGGTCGGAGACAAGCACCGACGCTGGCCCCAGCCCGCAGCGGCAGTGCAGTACGCGAGGCAATCCGAGCTGTTCAGAGTTTCTTTACTGGTTCAAGGCGACCCGCTGTCGCGGGCCGCGCGCGTCGGCGGCCGGTGGCCGCCGCCCGCTCCTGTCTGCCGCCCCGCTGGCGACGGCCGCCGACCACTCGGCGCGCAGAGCCCAGAGGCATAGGCCGGACTGTCAATCGGAAGCCCCGCTGTCCGACCGCTCAGCAGCAGACCGGCCGGGTTCCCGAGAGGCCGTCCGGCGAGCTCGTACCGTGCGGCGTCAACACCCCGGCGGAGCTGTCGTCCGGAACGCGGCCGTTGTGCGTGGCTGGGGGCCATGACGATGGAGATAACTGGGCTGATGCCGGAGCGGGGTTGAGCGAGACACACGTGACGGATCATCGGTCGGCGCGCCCGCCGTCGTGGCTGACTTTCTCTGGCTGAGGCCAGAACCTCATGGCCATGGGCACGGCACGCACGTAAGGGCCCGCCCCTGCCAGGGCTGACGAGGACGGGGGAGCCTCGATCGGCCGTGCCCGGCAGGGACGGGAGTCGGGTGGGTCAGCGCGGTGCGACGCCTGGGCGAGCGAGGCGGGTCACGTCCGCCGCCAGGCTCGCCAGGGCCGCGTGATGATCTCCCGATAGGTGTGGTGGGACGGGTTCTGGCCGCAGTGCCGCAGCACCCAGTCCTGCGGTTCGGCGAAGTCCTCGCTTGTCGGCGAGGCCTCTCCGTCCACGGCGCACTGCATCGCGTAGAGGACTGGCTCCGCGTCCGGCTCGCGGTCGGGCTGGAGCGTCCAGGTCTCGTAGCGCAGGACCGAGCGAGGGGTCACCGTCCCCACCTCCGGTTGGCCACGGCCACCTTCGTGCTCAACTCCTCTGTCGGAGTCGGTGGGCGAACGTCCTCGGGCGGCACGTCCCACTCCCGGCCACCGTGTGGCGGTCGAAGCTGCACGTACGGCCCCACATGGCCCATCACCACGCCCACCTTGCCGCTCCGCCGGTCGACCACCAGGGCGCCGGTACCGGGCGAGACGGTGTGCCCGTCGGCATCAGGGGTGGGGGACGTCATCGTGACCGCCCCGGCGAGGCGGCGCGCGACCGGGCGTCCAGTCGCAGGGCGGGAACACATCGGGTGGTACTCATTCGCACGGTGACGCTCCTCGGCGGCGTTGATGCGTGCCCCTGGGCCCGTTGGTGCCGCAGGGTCGGCACCGATCCTCACGCCGGTCACCGGGACGAAGGAACCTCCACCAAAACCCACTTCGGGACGTCCTGCACCGTGTAGAACGTCCCTGGTGCCGTCCTGAGACGAAGGGGGAGACTCGTGCCGAACGAGAGACTACGAGCCTTCATGGCAGCCGGAGGCTGGACGTACGCCGCACTCGCTCAGCAGGTCGAGGTCGACCCCAAGTCAGTCGAGCGCTGGGTGAACCTCGGGCGCATCCCACGTCGTGCCACCGCCCTCCAGGCGGCCAAGGCCCTGGGAGAAGACGTGCACGCACTCTGGCCGGCGCTCCGCCAGGCCCGCCCCGCCCGCGCCATCAGCCCCGAACTGGTCGCGCTCTACGAACAGCGGGCCGACCTCCCCGTCTCGGCGTTCACCGACCTGATGGCCCAGGCCCGGGAACGGATCGACATCCTCGTCTACGCGGCAGTCTTCCTCCACGAGGCGTACCCGCGGCTGAACGAGCTCCTCACCGAACGCGCTGCCGAAGGCTGCACCGTCCACATCGCGATCGGGGACCCCGACAGCGACACAGTCCAAGCCCGCGGCCAGGAGGAGCGGTTCGGCCACGGCATCGAATCCCGCTGCCGCCTCGCACTCATGCACTACAAGCCGCTCGCCGACACCCCTGGCATCGAAGTCCGCACCCACGAAACCACGCTCTACAACTCCCTCTACCGCGCCGACGACCAGCAACTCGTCAACGCACACGTCTGGGGCGTCAACGCCTACGCCGCCCCCGTATGGCACCTTCGCCGACACGAAACAGGCGGCATGTTCGACACCTACGCCGACAGCTTCGACGCCGTGTGGGCGACCGCAACCCCCGTACGAGAGGAAGACTGACCGTGGCCCGCACCGAGTACTACGACGACCCCAACGCGCCCAAGCCGAACAGCATGGTCGTCGCCGCCTCCGCCGTCGTCACCGACGACCACGGGCGCATCCTCCTCCAGCGCCGCCGCGACAACGACCTGTGGGCGCTGCCCGGCGGCGGCATGGACCCCACCGACTCCCTGCCCGGCACGGCCGTCCGCGAAGTCAAGGAAGAAACCGGCCTGGACGTCGAGATCACCGGCCTGGTCGGCACCTACACCGATCCGAAACACATCATCGCCTACACCGATGGCGAGGTCCGCCGCCAGTTCAACGTCTGCTTCACCGCCCGCATCACCGGCGGTCAGCTGGCTATCTCCGACGAGTCCACCGAACTCCGGTTTGTACCGCCGGAGGAGATCGAGCAGTTGCCGATGCACCACACCCAACGGCTGAGGCTCCAGCACTTCCTGGAACAGCGCGAGATGCCGTACCTGGGCTGAACCGACTGACGGCAGTAGCTGACGGCAACAACCCCGCACAACCACGGACACCCACGCACCTCACCGGACCAGCAAACTGCGCTTGACCTGCGAAAAAGCAGGTAGAGGCAGCCGCGTAGCACACGTACTATGTGCTGGCTGGGTAGACTCCGGTTCTGGTCCGCAATGCAAATTGCGTTGTGGGAACCCGGCAGTTTGACCACGCTTGGGACCAGCATTCACCTGGAGGGGCCTATCATAAGGCCGGAAAGGTGGAGAATGTATTTGCCGATGGCATCGACAAGACCCGATTCCGCGGGATGGTGGATGAGGCGATCAAGAACGGGACGCAGATTCCCAGGTCTAAGTCCGACCCTCGCGGCGGATATTACATCGACTACGATTTCGGCGATGTGGAAGTCGGTGCGATGGGCCAGAACGGCATGAGAATAGCCGTTGATGGTGCGGGGAACTTCGTCACCGCGATGCCGAAGTTTGTGTACTAGGGGACGAAGTGATCTCGTTTACATTCCTACCTCGCATCGACGATCCGTCCTGGGATGCCGACGGCCTGTCGGGACTCTCAGCTCGCACGCTAACGGCCGATGATCTGACTTTTCACTACTTCAGTTCCGACGTGGTGATCGGCGATGGGTGCAACGAGGTTCAATTGAGGACGCCTGGCCTCCCCGTCGTGGACTTTGTTCTGATGCTTGTTCAGCTGTGCCGCGAAGTCGTATCTTCCGGTGCGTCAGTTGTAGAATCCTCGCAAACTCAGGATTCAATTAGAGCTGTGACGGAAGGAGGCGCGGTGGAGCTCTCCTATAGCTTTTCCGATGTGGTTTCAACGGTCCCTCTGTGCGATTTGAAGGAAGCCCCGAATACGGCTCTTCAGGCAGTCTTTGAGGTGCTTTTTTCCACTCATGGCGACTTGAGGTTTAACGAGTATCTAATCGAACTTGCTGACCTCGTCCGATCGGACTGATCGGATTTATCGCCTTTCAGGAGAGCTGAAAACGGGAGCCCCACCGAGCTGTGCTCGGTGGGGCTCCCGTGTCGTTTGACGGCAACGGTGACGGCAACGTCAGCGGACGACGGCCACGGCAGATGGATCGTCGTTGCCGTCGTCGGCTCGGCTGAGGGCGGTGCCTTGGCGTTGGAGTCGGAGGCGTACGTGGGCGTAGACGCCGGCTGTGACGCCGATGTGGGCGTGGCCGAGGAGTTCCTTGATCACGACGAGGTCGACGCCCTGTTCCAGGAGCAGTGTCGCGGTCGAATGCCGTAGGTCGTCGAAGCGGATGCGTCGGAGTCCGGCCCGGTTGAGGAAGCTGCGGAAGCGGCGGGTGAGGTTGGCAGGGTCGAGTGGCCAGCCAGTCGGCGTGGTGAAAACGAGTCCGCTGTCGTTCCAGTCCGATCCGGCTGTCTCTCGCTCCTTGTCCTGCCGTTCCCTGTGCTCCTTGAGGGAGTGGAGGCATTCGGTCGGGAGGGCGATGCGGCGTTCGGAGGCGCGGGTCTTGGTGGGCAGGTGGGTGAGGCCGCCGGTGCGGGTGCGCTGGAGCGAGCGGCGAATGGCGGCGGTGCCTACGCTGAGGTCGAGGTCTTCCCAGTGGAGGCCAAGGAGTTCGCCCTTGCGGAGCCCGGTGCGCAGCGCGAGTTCGTGCAGGGCGTGAAGCCGGTCGCCGTTGGCCGCCTGGAGGAGTTGCCGGGCTTCGGCGGCGGTGAGGGGCTGGAAGCGCCTGGGCCGGGGCGTGGTCGTCTTGACGTTCCGGGCGACGTTCCGGGGAAGTTCGTCCTCGCGGACGGCGTGTTCCAGGGCCGACTTGAGGACCGCGTGGACGTACGTGACGGTCAGCGGTGAGAGCCGCTTTCCGCAGCAGTGGCCGATGGCGCAGCAGGACCGCCGGTTCGTATCCCGTTCCTGGGTACAGCACTGGCAGGTGGTGCGGAGTCCGTCGAGGAAGGTGCGGACGTCGCGGGTGGTGAGCCGGGCGAGCTTCTTGGTGCCGAGGCCGGGGTTGAGGTGGAGGCGGATGGAGGCCGCGTAGCGGGTGTGGGTGTTCTTCCGCAAGTAGTGGACGGCGACGCCGTCCAGCCAGTAAGCGAGGTAGGCGCTCACGGCGCTGTCGGCTGCGGCGATGGGGAGGCCGCGGTTGCTGGCGGCGATCTTCTCGGTGAGCTTGGTCGTCGCGTCTTTGCGGGTGGTGCCGTAGACGCGGACGCGCTTGCGGGTGTTTCCGGGGGCGAGGACGTATCCGGCGGCTTCCCAGCGTCCGTCTTTGCGCTGGTAGACGGTCCCGTCACCGTTCGTACGGGTTCGGGAGCGGCGGGACGAAACGGGGCGAGCTGTGGTCATCAGGCGGCTTCCTGTTCCAGACGGGTGCGGATGAAGGCGGTGAGCGCGTGGGCGGGGATGCGGCGGGCGCGGCCGAGGGTGATCGAGGCGAGCTGGCCGGAGCGGAGCAGGTCGTAGACGGCGGAGCTGGAGGCGGGCCATCACCTGGGGAACCGTGAGCAGATCCAGCACCGGGGCCACCTCCGCGTCGAGGACGGCGAGCAGGGGCGAGGCCATCAGCAGCCCCCTTCCGCGATGAACTGCCGTTCCAGTTCCTTGCGATGCCAGACGTGGGCGGCGAGGAGTGTGGCGCCGGGGCTGTAGCCCGAGCCGAGGTAGTCCCAGCGACCGACGACGAGCATGGTCGTCGGGTCGGACTCGGGCAGGCCGGCGTGGATGCGGGCCTGTTCGGTGCGCCAGGTGCGGTGGGCGTCGCGCAGCGCGCCAAGAGTGGTGGAGTAGGAGCGGGACTTGGTGGAGAAGTGGCCCCGGAAGCCGAGCATGTGCGCCCACTTCCAGAGCTTGAGATCGGCGAACTCCGGCAGCTTGCCCAGCTCCCAGCAGGTGCGGATCATCTGCCACACGTGCCGGGCGACGGCGAGGCGGGGCAGCGGCCGGGCCTGTCCGGTCCCATCGCAGGCGGTGCACGGGAGCGGCGTTCCGTGGGGCAGGAGGGTGGCGCCGCGTCCCTGGCAGGGGCGGCAGAGGAGGGTGTGGTCGAGGATGCCGGAGGCGTCGGCGGACTTGGTGGCGTACTTGGCCACGTAGGCGGCCACGGCCTGGTCGGTGAATTCGGCGTCAGCGCCGAAGGCCGTGATCTCGCGTACATCGAGCTGTTCGCCTCAGCCGAGTTCGCGTTCCCCGACCGCATCCGACTCAACCGTGACGCGGATCCGCGCGGCGGCGGCGCGTACGGCGTCGGTGAGTACGGCGACGGTGGCGTAAGGCGGCGGGGGCTGGCTATTGCCGTCCGGGCCATCGAGGCGGATGACGGCATGGAAGTGGACCAGGCCGCGCTGCTGGTACTCGGCGACCTTGGCGAAGGAGATCCGCAGGACCGCGTGGGCGGCTTCCTGGGTCATGCCGAGCTGGGCGGCGAGCTCGCGGCGCAAGTAGGTGGTGAAGCGGGCCCACAAGGCTCCGGCGTGGGCGTTGAAGAGGACTGCGCCCGCGTAGTCGTACGTCGCCGGGTTCAGCGGCGTTCCGATCAGGGCGTCCGTGGGTTCGTGGAGCTTGCGGCAGCGGCAGGGCCGGATGTCGCCGCCGGGGGTGGTGAGGCGGTTGTGGACGGTGCCGAAGGACGGCGGGGTGAGAGTGGCGAAGACCCGGGGGTGGGTGCGGACGGTGTCGGGCACGGTCTTGCCGCCGGAGAGGCCGGCGCGGATGAGGTGGTAGGTGTCGGCGGCATAGATGCGGGAGCAGGCTGGGCAGCGGGAGGCGCGGCGGTTGCCGCAGGTGGTGAGCAGGCTGCCCGTCGGTTCGGCGGAGGATGTGTAGGAGCGCAGCACCTCACCCGTCGCGGAATCGACGGTGGTGGTGTGGCCGGTCAGGCGCACGGGCTCGCTGCAGCCGCCGAGGCGTTTGATCTGCCGTTGCGCGCGGTCGAAGTTGGGGTGGTTGACGAGGTGGAGCAGGTCCCGCACGGCGGGGCTTGCCACGTGGCGCAGGTCCAGGGTGACCATTCGGGGCGTGTCCCTTCTGTTCGGGTGGGTGGCCCCGAGCAGCAACCAGCCGGATCTGTAGGCGTGCCGGTGCTGCTCGGGGCATGGCGAACCAGGCCCAACGGCGGGCGTGGGTTCAGCGAGTGGGTGTGGCCGGTGGGGCCGGGGCTCAGAGTTGAGCGAGTGCGGCGGTGGCCACCGGCAGAGCGATGCCCATGCGCGTGCCCAGGTGGGCAGCGGTGATCGGTGTTCCGTGCACGGCGTGGTGGGTGTCCGCGATGCGCCGGGCCGCGTCCAGCACAGCGGCGGGCAGGAGTGGTCCGGAGGCAGGCCGGGCCGTCTGGGCGACGACGGGCGGAACAGCGGCCGGAGTCGGAGCGGACGCCAGTTCCTCGGACGGGGAGGCAGCGATCGGGGCGGGTTTCAGGGGTTCGGGTGCGGGTGCTTCGTCGGGCACCGGTGCAGAGCTGGGGGTGGTGACCTCCAGGCGGGGGTGGGGTGTGGGAGGGTGTGGAACTGGGTGAGGAAGGCGGGGCCGACGTGGCCCCAGCCGAGGAGCAGGAGCGGTGCGACGGTGTCCAGGCAGGCCCGGCCGTAGCGTCCGGCCAGCAGCAGATCGGCGGTGTTCAGCAGCAGGCGGGTCGGGCCCGGGTCATCGAGGCGGTCGCCGGTGGGGTCCGCCGCTATTGTGCTTCCGTGACCGGTTCTGCGCGGCGTGCACTGCTGTTTCTCGATGTCGACGGGCCACTCATTCCGTTCGGCGCGGTGTCCCAGTCGTATCCCACCTATGCGGCTGGCCCTGAACTGCATGGTGCCGACGCGAATCCGCTCCTGACCAGGATCAATCCCGAGCACGGCCCCCTGTTGGCGGCACTCCCGTGCGAGGTGGTCTGGGCAACGACATGGATGACGGACGCGAACGAGTGCATTGCGCCCCGCATCGGTCTGCCGCAGCTGCCCGTGGTGGTCTGGCCGGAGCCGTCCGGCATCGATGACCAGGACGAGCGGAACGGATTGCACTGGAAGACCCGTGCCCTTGTTGAATGGGCTGGGGGACGCCCGTTCGCCTGGGTCGACGACGAGGTCACCGACACCGATCGGTCTTGGGTCGCTGCCCATCATCAGGGGCAAGCCTTGCTCTATCGTGTCGATCCCGGCCATGGCCTGACTGCCAGCGACTTCGCGGCTCTCGACTCGTGGCTGAGACAACTGGCCTGACACGGCTGGAGAACGTGGAAGGACCGCGGGACGGCCCGCCGCCCGTGAGGACGACGAGCCGTTGGGACAGAACCCGCAGGGGGCAGCTGGCGGTGGCTGGTTCTTCGGCTCGGGCCCGCGTGCTGGCGAGGTGATAGGAGTCGGTGCCGGTTTTGGCGATGGTGCCGTTGAAGAGCAGGCGGTCGACGATGGCCGGCAGCAGGTCGGCGAGCCGTCAACCTGTTCCACGCGCGTTTCCACGCGTTGGGCGAGCAGGCCATGGCTGCCCTGAAGCAGCGGCGCCTACTGTGGAAGCTCCGGTGCAGCCACACCCGTATCACCGACACCGTTAAGGCTGTCCTGGTCCTCCACCTTGCAACTGCGGGCTGAGCTCAGCCCGCAGCATTCACCAGGGCCATCAGTTCGGCATCGGTGCTCCCCGTTGGCAGACGCACGTCGAAGGTATAGCCCTCATCGCAGAACACCAGGTCAAGGTGCATGGGTGTCAGCCTGCGGAAGGCGATGGCCAACCAGATCGCGTCTTCCTTCCAGACGTCCATGTACAGGCAGGTACCGTCCTCGTGCAGATAAGCCTCACCCGGGCCGTTCTCTGTATCGAAATCCCAGACGAGACTGTGTACTTCACTGCGATGCGTCGAGTCGATCCTGACCTCGGCCCACCGAGTGCGGATCGCGTCGGTCAGCGCATCCCGATCGACGTGCCATCCTCCCGCATCAGCCTCGACCACCGCCAAGAACGTCATGGCCAGGGTCTATCAGATCTCCATGACACAGTGCCGATCAGGGGTTGCCCGAAGTTGGAATGGGCTCAGTGTCCCACTCGCCGAACATCACTCCGACGCGGGACGGCCGTTGGGTGTGGCAGTCGGTCAACTGACGTCCGAAGCTCGCTTGCGGACGGCGTTCCAGTCGCGATCGGTGCGCCGCCAGCGGCGCGCGGTCTTGCTGGCCCTGCGCCGCCCGGTGCAGGCACCGGCCGCGCACGGTGTGGCCGATAGGATGACCGGGCCCGATCGCCACCCCGGCGACGGCGCCGCGTTCCGTGGGAGGGCCCGCAGTGAGCCAGCACCGTCCCGCCCGCGCGGCGGTGTTCTCGGCCGGTGCCTGGGGTACGGCCGTCGCCAAGGTCCTGGCCGATGCCGGCACCGACGTCGTCGTGCACGCCCGCCGGAACGAGATCGCCGACGCGATCAACACCGGCCACCACAACCCGGGGTATTTCCCGGACATCGAGCTGCCCGCGTCCCTGGTGGCCGCGACCGACCCGATGACCGCGCTGGACGGCGCGGACTATCTGGTGCTTTCGATTCCCGCGCAGTCCCTGCGGGCCGGCCTCGCACGGTGGGCGCCGCTCATCGGGCCGGACACCGTGATCGTGTCGCTGATGAAGGGCATCGAGCAGGGCACCGCACTGCGTGCCAGCGAGGTCGTCGCCGAAGTGACCGGCGTGTCGGCGGACCGGATCGCGGTGCTGTCCGGGCCGAACCTCGCTCGCGAGATCATGGACGGCAAGCCCGCCGCCGCCACCGTCGCCTGCGCGGACGAGGGCGCAGCCCACCGCTTCCAGGCGGCGTGCCACACCTCGTACTTCCGGCCCTACACCAGCACCGATGTGATCGGCTGCGAGCTGGGTGGCGCGGTGAAGAACGTGATCGCCCTCGCGGTCGGTATCGCCGCGGGTATGGACCTGGGCCACAACGCGGCGGCCGTGCTCATCACCCGGGGACTGTCGGAGGCCACCCGGCTGGCGGTGGCCATGGGCGCCCATCCGGCCACCCTCGCCGGACTGGCGGGCATGGGCGACATGACGGCGACCTGCCTGTCGCCGCTCTCGCGTAACCGCACCTTCGGAGCGCACCTCGGCCGCGGCCTGACCGTCGAACAGGCCACCGCCGCTACCCGGCAGACCACCGAGGGCGTCAAGAGCGCGGAGGCGATCCTCGGCCTCGCCCACGCCCACGGAATCGAGATGCCGATCACCACCATCGTCTCCGCACTGCTGCACGACGAGGTCACCCTCGACGAATCCGCAGCCGCGCTGATGCAGCGGCCCGCGAAACCCGAGCGCTGACCCCCGCGCCCAGCTGCGGGCGCTCCTCACCTTCCGTACCGGAGGCCCCTGTCATGCCCGCCTCGACTGGTCAACGGCGCAGCAGGCGAGGTCGGGCGGGCTCGATACGCCCGCGTGTCCGGACCGTTGGGTCACCTGTGCAGTTGGAGGAACGTGGTGAGACTGCCTCTCACGGGCCCCGGCGCGGCCGTCACCTTCGAGATGGCGAGTTCGGTCCTTACGAGCTACTTCCCGAAGCCACACGCCGGGCCGTCGCCGACCGGATCCGGGCAGGCTTCGTGAGGGGTGATGTGGCCGCCGGGGACTTCTCCGGCCCGGCCTTGCCGTTCACGTTCCCGGACGGCGGGAAGGTTCGTTGAATCGCTCCTGACGGGTGACCAACTCGCGACAGCACGATCCAGGCGTGGGCCGTCGCCGGCAGCCATCGCAGACATGGATCGGTCCGTGCGATGTCGCGGTGGGCCGTGGTCAGCCCCCGTTCCAGGAGCGCCTGTTCCGTCGTTCCTGCGGTCGCCATCCGGCAGGAGATCTCCGTGGCGATCAGTTGGTGCCCCAGCAGGTCCTCGACATCGGTGGCCGGCGTCGAGCTGCTCGCGCAGTTCGCCCGGGGACGGTGAAGCGAGGACCTCGGGTGTCGTCAGTGCGGGTACGAGTACCTCGCTGGTCTGCCACATCGCCCAGGCGATGCCGAGCGGGGCGAGGAACAATCCGCTGAACCCAGGCCGCGTGCGTCCAGTCGGCTATCCGCGCTACGGCGAGCAGCGGGCCGCCGCCCAGCAGCAGCGCGCCCACCGCGCCCGTGGAGCGAGGGTCCACCGCGCGGCCTCCCGGCTGTCGTGGACGGAGTCCAGCGGCGAGGGGCAGGGCGTCGGCGACGAGACCGCCGGGGCCTCCGGCCGCGGACGGGATGCTCACGGGGCTCCGCCGCGGAGTACGACGCCGAGTGGCCCGGGATCGTCGTCCGGCAGGTTTCTTCGCGGACCGGGACCTTCTCAACCCGTGCGTCGTCCCCACCCGGCGGTGGCGGCCCGGTCCCGACGGCGGGGCCGAACATTACCGACACCGAAGCGGCCTGCCGCACGGGAATCGCACGCACACCCTGACCGCGGCCCCGCCGCGACCGGTCCCCAAGGGGCTCGTTCTCGAATCGGACTGCAAAGGGGCGTCGAAGCAGCGACAAACAAATACCAAACAAACTCGGGTCCCCGTCGGCGAACCGGCGGGGATTCTTGTTGCCCGGGACTAAGCGTCTGATCTCGGCCAAGTCGGCTCGCGAAAATTAAATCGGAATTTCAGAGACATGACGTTTGAGGGGTCGTGTCCCATCGGATCAAAACGGGATACTGCGGGCATTGGCATCTCAAAAGGTCAACCCTCTCTAACATGATCACCCTGCCTGGCGCAAGAGCATAATTGCCGCCCACCGTTACATGATCGACAAATGCAGGACGCAATCGCTTTAGGCTGAAACTGGATCGTTGACCCCCCGGGAGACGCGCCGTTACCTTCGATAGCGACCCCCGTTCAGCAGGAAAAACCCTGTCCCGAATCGCACATTCACAGGAATGGCAATCAACGAGAGGCGGCCGGAGGCGCATTTCGCCGCGCCCGCCGCCTGGGCATGAAAATGCAAGGGGACGTATTTCGTCGCGCCGTCGTACGTGTTCCAGACCCCGGCTGGCTCTGCGAATCCGCCAGCAGTCGGGACAGAGATAAGGGAGATGCAAGTGGTGAATCTCGTCTTTGTCATGCCCGGTACGGTGGCCGCGCCACGCGGAGGAATCCTGTGCGATTTCTACAACCGCTACGAGACCGTGCGTGAAACACTGTCCCGCATCGACAAAGCGGCCCGGGAAATGGGGCTGCCCAACATCAGCGCACGGCTGATCGAGCCGAACGAGACGAGTGACCAGCGCGGCCCGGAGGTGCAGTATCTGGAGATCTTCGCGGTCAGCATCGCGACGCACCACATGCTCATCGCCGAAGGCGCCCGGCCTGTCGCGATCGTCGGGCAGAGCATCGGAGAGCTGTGGGCCCTGGCCGCCGCGGGTCACCTGTCCGTGGAGGACGCCGCGCGCCTGGCCGTGGCCCGGTCCCAGGTACTGACCCGGCAGAGCTGGGACGGAAAGATGCTCGCGGTCGGTGTGGACGGCCGCAGGGCGGAGTCGCTCGCCGGGCTGATCAACCATCCCCACCTGGTACTGGCCTGTGAGAACGCCCCTCGGCAGAGCGTCATCAGTGGCCCCGAAGCGCTGATCGAGCACGTGGAACGGGTGGCCGACGCACTCGGCTGGCCGAGTTTCCCCCTGGGCGTCCCGCATCCGACCCACTCCCCGGCGATGGCGCAGGCCGCGCGTGACCTGCGGGCGACCGCGCCCCGCGTGCCGTACGGTGCCGGGCGCTGGCGAGTGTGCTCCCCCTGGCTGGGGCGGGACATCGGCGACGACGACCCGGTCGACCTGGTCGCCGGCGCGCTCACCGCCCGCGTCCGGATGCTGCACACGATCCGCGACCTGCACGCGGCGGGCGCCGACACCTTCGTGGAGTGCGGGGAGTGGCCCGTCGTCACCAAGTTCGTCGAGGCGTCGGTCCCGGGCGTGCGGTGTGTCGTCCCGCTGAGCGAGAGCGATCCGGTCGAAGCCGTCCGTGCGCTGATCACCGAGTCCGCCGAAGGTGGACCGTTCCGTTCGCGCGTACCGGTGCCGTCGGGCAACGGACACGGTCCCGCCGCGCAGGTGAGTGAGTCCGTGCCGGCCGAGCCGACGCCGGTGCTCTCCGGCGCGGTTCCGCTGCCTCAGGCGGATGTGCTCGTCACGGCCGCCCCCGTGTCCTATGTGGCTCCCGTCGCCGCTCCGGTCCCCGTGGCCGCCGCGGCACCGGTCGCGGTCGCCCCCGTCGCCGTTGCCCCGGTCGCCGCCCCCGTTGCCGTCGCGGACGTTCCGGTGGCCGCCGCCCCCGTAGCCGTCGCAGATGCTCCGGTGGCCGCCGCCCCCGTCGCCACGCCCACGTCCGCCGGGCTGGACTACGAAACGGTGCTGGCCGAATTGCAGACGCTGTACGGCGACTTCCTCGGCTATCCGCCGGACCTCCTCGGTGAGGACGACGGTCTGGAGTCCGAGCTGGGTGTGGAGTCGCTCAAGCAGGTCGTCCTGCTCGGGCGGGTGTCCGACCGGTTCGACCTGCCCGGTCTGCGGTCGAACTCCTCCCTGCTGGCCGTCGGCACACTGCGCCGGATCGCGGAGACCGTCGTAGAGGCGCGGGCGGAGGCTGCCGGGCGATGACCTCCACAGACAGCCTGCGGGGCCGGGTCGCGCTGGTGACCGGAGCCGCGAAGAGCCTCGGCGCGGACATCGTCCGCCGCCTGGCACAGGGCGGCGCCCATGTGATCGTCAACTACTTCCACTCGGTCGAGCAGGCGGAGCTGCTGCGGGCCGAGCTGGAGCAGGCTGGTCATAGCTGCGAGTTCATCCGCGCCTCGGTGGCCAAGACCAGCGAGATCGACCGGATGTTCGACCTGGTCCAGGAGCGCCACGGTGGCCTGGACATCCTGATCAACAACGCCGCGGGTGGGGCGTTCCTGCCCTTGTTCGACATCGACGACACGTACTGGCAGCGGGCCTGGTCCACCAATGTGATGGGCGCGTACCACTGTTCGCGCCGGGCGGCCGAGCTGATGAAGGGCAGAGAGGGCGCGAGCATCCTCTGTCTCTCCAGCGTCGGGGCGCACCAGCCGGTTCCGGGGTACGGCCCCGGCGGGGTCACCAAGGCGGCGCTGGAGTCGCTGGTCCGCTATCTGGCGCTCGAACTGGTCGGCCAGGGCGTCCGGGTCAACACGGTGCTGCTGGGCTCCGTCGACAGCGAGATCGTCGTCAACCTCGACGACCCGGCGGCGGTGCACGTCGACCCGTCCGGGACCAGCGAGCTGATGCGCCGTACCCTCTCGACGCCGGACGCGGCCAAGTTGATCTGCCATCTCCTGCACGAGGACACCGGCTTCATCACCGGGCAGACCATCGTCGCCGACGGCGGCATCAGCATCGGCGGGATGCAGGGCATGCGACTGCACAGCAGGCTCGCGGACCAGGTGAGTGTGCCCGCTCGGGGCCGACCGGTCCCGTCGGACGCGGTGGCGACCACGCCGTCGCCCGAGGCGCACCGGCCCGCTCCCGAACGGCCGGCGTCCGCCGTTCCCGTACGTACACCGGAACCGTCCCCCGTGCCGGAGGCCGCCCCACCGACCCCAACGCCCCCACCGACCTCACCGCCGGCGGCATCCGCACCGACCTCACCGACCCCACCACCCCCGGCGGTATCCCCACCGCCCCCACACCCGGCACCATCCGCACCGGCGGCACCCGCGCCGACGCCGTCACCGGCGTCAGCGGCGCTCCCCACGTCGGACGAGGCGCCGCAGACGGACCCCGGCGCCGTCGCGGTGGTCGGTATCGGCCTGGCCCTGCCCGGCGCGAACAACACGTCCGAGTTCTGGGACCGGCTGCGGGAGGGCGTTCTGCTCTCCAGCGAACCGTCCGCCTTCGACCTGAAACACTTCTGGGCGCCCACCCGTGAGGAGACCGACGCCTTCTACGTCCGCGAGGCCGGGTATCTCCACGACTTCGTCCCCGACCCCGCCTCGATCGCCGAACCGCACGGGAACGCCGACCACCCCGGCTGGCCACGGACCACCCGCTGGCTGCGGCACTGCGCCGTCCAGGCCCTGGCGGGGGTGGGCCGGCGTCAGACGGACCGGTGGCTCGCGGCGACCACCGGCATCCACGACCAGACCGGGCTCGGCCCCCAGGGCGTCGTCCTGGGCGACGAGTACCGGCGCATGGTGCGCGAGGCCGTCCCCGCAGGTGAGGACGGTGACTGGCTGGCCGAGCTGGCCGACCACGCGATCAGCGCGCACTACGGCGGCGACGGCGGGGATCCGAAGGCGTATCTGCCCGCGTCCGTCTCCCGTGACGCGCTGCGCGGGCTGATCCCCGCCGGATCCCAGCACCTGACCCTCGACGCGGCCTGCGCCAGTGGACTGTTCGCGCTCGACGCGGCGGTCAAGGCGCTGCGCGAGGGCTCCTGCGACGTGGCGCTGGCCGGTGGGACCTCGGTGATCGAGCCGATCGGGTTCACGCTCTTCTGCCGCGCCCAGGGCATCTCGATGAGCGGCAGGGTACGCCCCTTCGACCAGGCGGCCGACGGGACCCTGATCGGCGAGGGCGCCATCATGCTCACCCTCAAGACGTACGAGCGGGCCGTGGCCGACGGCGACCGGGTACTCGGTGTCATCCGGGGCACCGGCCTCGCCGCCGACGGCCGGGGCAAGGGCATTCACGCTCCGGCCACACGTGGGCAGGAGCTGGCGATCGCCCGGGCCTGGGCCGACGCGGGCGTCGAGGCCGACGACGTGGACTGGGTCGTGGCACACGGCACCGGCACCCCGGTGGGCGACGAGATCGAACTGCGCTCGCTGCTCTCCCGGCTGGGGCCGCGCGAGCGGGCATGCCTGCTGACGTCGAACAAGCAGGTCTTCGGGCACACCGGTGTGCTCGCTGGCCTGGTCTCGGTCGCGCACGCGCTGGTCGCCCTGGAACGCGGAGCGGTTCCCGGTCAGCCCGTGGTCACCGATCCGCATCCGCTGCTGGGCGACGGCACGCATCTGACCGTTCCGGTCGAGGACGCGCCCTGGCCGGTGGACGACGCGCGACCGCGTGTGGTCGGGGTGTCGTCGTTCGGCCTCGGAGGAGCGGACGCGCACGTCGTCCTCTCCGACCGTGTGCCCCCGGCCGCCCCCGCGCGGAGGCGCGGCGGTGACGCCGCCACCGACACGGAGGACCTGGTCGTCGTGGGCTGGAACACCCACCTGCCCGGTCTGGACGCCGCCCGGGTACCCGCCTGGCTGGGCGGCGACGGACCGCTCCCGGAGCCCGGTTTCGGTACGCCGTATCCCCTGCCGTCCCCGCGTGACGTGCGCATCCCGCCACTGACGATGCGCCACATGGACGCCGCCCACCTCATGATGCTGGAGGCCCTCGGCCCGCTGCTGGACCAGCTCGGCGAACCGGGCACCGGCCTGCGGCCCAGCACCGCGGTGATGGTGGGGTCTTCGCTGCCGACCACGCACAACACCCAGGCCGCGCTGCGGGTGCACGCCCGCGAGGCCGCCACCACGTTCGACATCCTGCCCGACCCGGTGCAGGCGCGGACTCTGAGGGAGTACCTAGAGAAGGGGATGGCCGAGGCCAAGGGTGTGATCCCCGGCGACCTGAACGAGGACGACTTCACCGGCGCGGTCTCCTGCATCCTGTCGGGCCGGGCCGCCAACTACTACGACTTCCAGGCCATGGGAGCCAGCCTCTACTCCCAGCGGGACTCCACGCACACCGCTGTCGACCTGGCCCTGCGCCAGCTCCGGCACCGGGCCTGCGACCTTGCCCTCGTCGGAGCCGTATGCCTGCGGCCGATCAGCGGCTGGGACCGTTACCTCGACGGGCTGGTGCCGGAGGGCCGGTCCATCGCCGAGGGCGCCGCCGTGCTGGCGGTCACCCGGCGCTCCACCGCGCTGGAGCACGGCCTGCCCGTCCTGGGCACGCTCTCCACCGCGGTCGAGGGCGCCGATCCCGAGCCGGGCGCCACACCCGCGCACACCCTTTCCGCGCTGGCCGGCGCCGGGCACACCTATCTGTCGCTGGACGCGCTGCTGGCGGTCCTCAAGGGCGTCGTCACCGGCACGGACGCCGTGGTGACGCCCGCCGCCACCGGGTCACCACTGATCCGGTTCACGCCGCCCGCCGACGAGCCCCCCCACCGCTCCCCGGAGGCCGCCGTACGGACCGGGCCGGAGAAGGCCGTACGTACGGAAACGAGTCCCCCCGCACGGACCGGACCAGTAACCGGACCGGTGACCGGACCGATAACCGAACCGGTACCCGCCGCGCCCGGACGGACCGAGGAGTTCACCGGCCGGCGCCAGACCTTCCGGCTCGTCCCGACACCCCCGCCGGCGGGAGACCCGGCCACGCCGCCGATCCCGCCGGGCACCGTCGTCCTCACCGATGCCCCGGATCTCGCGGCGGCGGTCACCGGCCCGGACATCGCCGTCTGGTCACCCCGACCGGGCGTCGCGGCAGCCGACCACGTACCGGCCGAGGAGGCACCCGGCGCCCTGGCCGGCCTGCCGTTCATCCCCCGTCACATCCGAGTCCTGTCCCGGCTGCCCGTCCACGACGACGTGGGCGACGAGGCCGAGGCCAACCGGCTGGAAGACCTCCAGGACCTCACGTTCACCACACTCCAGGCCGCGCTGCCCGCGCTGCGCACCGGCGGCTCGCTCAGCGCGGTCCTGCTCGGTGCGGTGCCGGACGACCTGCCGCCCCCGCTGAGCGGCCTGTTCACCGGCCTCATCCGCTCCGTCCGGGCCGAGGTCCCGCAGTGCGGCGGGGTGGTCCTGCTCAGTGACGCGCCGGACGCCGCCACCGCCCTGGACCAACTGGCGCGGGCGGGCACGGCCCAGGTGCCGACGCACACGCTCGTCCACCGCGCGGACGGCTGGTCCACCCTGGCCGTCACGGACGACCACGCGCCACCGCCCCCGGCGGAAGAGCCCTCGCTGCGGCCCGGTGCGGTGGTGATCGCCTTCGGCGGCGCCCGGGGGATCACCCCCGAGCTCCTCCACGCCCTCGCCCGCACCAGCGAACGGCCGTATGTGTACGTCGTCGGCCGCACCCCGCTGCCGGACACCGGCGAAGCGCTGCCCCCGCAGGCCGAGTTCATCGCCGCCGAACGTCGCAGGCGCCCCGAAGCGTCGGTGCGTGAGCTGCGCGCCGCGTACGAGAAGGCCGAGGCGCGCCTGGAAGTGCGCCGCACGGTGGAACGGCTGGCGGAGCTGTGCGGCGAGGACCGCGTCCACCACCGGGTGTGCGACATCCTCGACGCCGAGCGCACCACCGCCGTCGTCTCCGAGGTCCTCGCCCGGCACGGACAGATCGACCTGCTCATCAACACCGTCCTCGACCTGCGTTCGCGTGCGCTGCACGCCAAGACACTGACCGATTTCCGGGCGGTCCGGACCACCAAGGCGACCGGCTACCGCAACCTCAAACGGGCCCTGGCCGGACATCCGCCCCGGATCTGGTGCAACTTCAGCACCCTGGCCACACTCGCCCCCGCGCCCGGCGACATCGACTACTGCGCCGTCAACGAGTACCTCGCGTACGCCAGCGCCCAGGCCCAGCGGCACGCACCGGACGGCCACCGGGAGGTCGCGGTCCTGTGGAGCGGCTGGCGGGAGGTCGGCGTCGCCAGCAGCGTCAGCATGCGCGAGACCCTCAAACGCAACCAGATGGACGCCTACATCAGCACCGCCCAGGGACAGGCGCAGTTCCTCTCCGCCGTGACCAGGCCACCCGCCGGCGGGGTGTCGTTCTTCATCCGGGAGGAAGAACGACACCTGCTCGCCCTGCGCGGTATCAGCACCTACGGTCGTGCCGCCGATCCGCGTGTCCCGGCCCCGGACGCGCCACCGCCCGCCACACCGGATCCGGCACTGACGACGCCACTGCTCGACGGCTTCCAGTACCGGGGCAAGGACTGGGCCGTTCTCACCAAGACCTGGGACCCCCTCACCCTGGCCGAGCAGGACGGCCGGTGGATGCGCCACCACCGGGTCAACGGCGAGTACACCCTGCCCGGCACCTTCACCCTCGAAGCGGCGGCAGGCGCCGCCGCGGCCCTCTGCCCCGGCCTCGTGGTCACCGGGTTCCGTGGCCTCTCCTGCCGGACATCGATCACGGTCAGGCTCGGCGGGCCGCTGCGCACCGTCGCGGTGGAGGCCCGGGTCACCCGTCGCGAGCGCGACCGCGCCGAGGTGTCCGTCAGGATGACGGCGCACCGGCTCGGCAAGAACGGCAAGGTGCTGCGCTTCAACGACCTGCTGTGCGAAACGAAGGTCCTGCTGGCGGACGGCTACCCCGCGCTCGCCGGCCCCCCCGACTGCTCCTCCTACGAACCCGAACCCGATTTCGCGATGCCGGTCTACTCTCCCGACCCGCCGATCTCGCTCACCGGCCCGTTCGCCGGCACCAGCGACTACGCCCGCGGGCCGGACGGGAACAGCGCCCGATTCGCCCTGGACCACGCCGCCTGGGCTCCGGCCCTGGCCGGGATGAGCGTGCCGACGATCCTGCTGGACGCGATGGTGCACCTGTTGCTGCTGCCGCCGCGCGGTGACAGCCCGCCCCTGGTCGGCCCGATGGCCGGCCTCGACGAGGTCGATCTCGGCGGACCGGGCAACGACTGCCGGCTCAGCGCGGAGAACCCGGCCATCCGGCTGCACTGCGACTACGCCACCGGCGATCTCACCGCCGCGACCGGTGACGGCCGGGTGCTGGCCCGGATCGCCGGGGTCACCGCACACCCTCTGGACCACAGCGGAGAGGTGATCAGGCCCCGCCCCCGCGTTCCCCAGTCGCCCCTTTCGTGACAGCCGAGGAGACAGCAGTGTTGTGGCAGGACATCACGATCGCCGGGACCGGAGCATGGGTACCCCCCATCAAACCCGAGCACGAGCCGCGGGGCGGGCCGGGCGCCCGGCAGCCCTCCGCCCTGGCGCTCAACGGATTCACCTCGGCCGCCGTCTCGAAGGACAGCACGGCGACACAGATGGCGGCCCGGGCCGGACTCAAGGCGCTGCGCCACGCGGACGTCGCCCCCGCCGACCTGAGTCTGCTCGTACACGCCGGCTTCCAGGACGGGGACCACTACACGCCCGCGGCCTATCTGACGCGCGTACTGGGCGGAAAGGACACCACCGCGATCGAGGTCGGCGCCGCCAGTGACGGCGGGGCCGCCGCGCTCGTCACCGCGGCCGAACACCTCACCGCCCGGCCGGCCGCGAAAGCCACGCTGGTCACGACCGGCGTCCGGTTCCCGAACGAACGATGGGGCTATGCGCGGGAGTTGGGCTATGTGGCCGGTGACGCGGGTGCCGCCGCCGTCCTCACCCGAGGGACGGGCCACGCCCGCCTGGTGGCGACCGCCCATGTCACCGAGCCGCAACTGGAGGCGCAGACCCGGGCCAGGCAGGGGTACACCGGTGCCGCCCGGCGGTTCCCCGTCGAGGAGACCGGGTTCATGCCCCACATCGGGGTGCTGCAACGGGCGACCCACCGCTGCATCGAAACCGTCCTCGAAGAGGCCGCCGTGAAACCGGCGGACGTCTCGCACGTGGTACCCATCGCGATCGGGTCGGTCGTCCTCGACCTCCTGCTCACCGGCTCGCCGCTCGGCCTGCGTTCCGACGACACCAGCTGGACCTACGGCCGGCATCTCGGCCACGCCGGCCCCTCCGACGTCCTGCTCGCCCTCGACAGGACGTTCCGCTCCGGCACCCTGCGGGCCGGGGACCGCGTCCTCGTCGTGAGTTTCGGGGTCGGCTTCCGCTGGACCACCGCGCTGATCGAGGTCACCCGCGACTCCGTCGCCGCGGTACCCGCCGGCCGAACACCAACGAATTGAGGCTGCCCATGACAGACACGAGTACGGCGACCGCGGCTTCCGTTCCGCTCGCTCCGAAGGCCCTGCCGCTGCTGGGCCACGCGCTGCCCCTGCTCCGCGATCCGCTGGCGTTCATCACCTCCCTGTCCGGGTACCGCGAGATGGTCCGCGTCCGGCTGGGCCCGAGTACCGCCGTGATGATCTGTGACCCGGCCCTGACCCGGCAGGTGTTCCTGAACGACCGGGTCTACGACAAGGGCGGCCCGATCTACGACCGGATCCGCGAAGTCATCGGCGACGGCCTGTCCACCTGCTCGTACACCCTGCACCGGCGGCAGCGGCGGCTGTGCCAGCCGTCGTTCCACCCCACCCGGATCGCGGGGTACGGGGCGGTGTTCGCCCGCGCCTCCGAGCTGAAGGCGAAGTCCTGGCGGGACGGCGATGTCCTCGACGTCACCCAGGAGATGATGACGCTGACGACGCGCGCCACCATGGAGACGATGTTCAGCGGCGCGCTGCCGGAGGAGACCATGCGGCGCGCCCTGGCCGACACCGCCACCATCGTGAGCGCCTTCTTCCGCCGGATGATGACGCCGGCCCTGCTGCGCCAGCTGCCGACCCGGCAGAAACGACGGTACGACCAGGCACGGCGCCGGCTCGCGGACACCATCGCGGAGATCATCGCCGAGCGGCGCGCCGATCCGACCGACCGCGCCGATCTGCTCTCCACGCTGGTCGGGGCGGTCGACGAGGAGAGCGAGGACGGCCAGAAGCAACTGAGCGACGCCGAACTGGCGGACGAGGCGCTCACGTTCTTCCTCGGCGGGATGGAGACCACGGCCATCACCCTGGCCTGGGCGCTGCACCTGCTCGCCACGAACCCGGACATCCAGCGGCGGCTCCAGGCCGAGACCGACAGCGTCCTGGCCGGCGGGCAGCTCGATGCCGCGCACCTGCCGTCGCTCGGCCTGGCCTCCCGGGTGGTGACCGAGACGCTGCGGCTGTACCCGCCCGCCTGGATGATGACCCGCACCCTCAGGCAGGACGCCGAACTCGGCGGCGTACAGCTCAAGAGCGGCAGCACCCTCGTGCTCAGCGCGTACCTCCTGCACCGCCGGTCCGACCTCTTCCCCGAGCCCGACCGGTTCGACCCCGACCGCTGGCTCGACGTCCAGCCCGACCGGGCCTCCTACATCCCGTTCGGCGCCGGCCCCCGCAAGTGCATCGGGGACCAGTTCGCCCTCGCCGAGGCCGTCCTGGCCCTGACCGCCATCGTCTCCCGCTGGGAGCTGACCCCGGCCGGCGAGCAGCCGTTCGAGCCCAAGGTGGAGACTAGTCTGAGTTCGCGCGGACTCACCCTGCGGCTCAGCGAGCGGCCGACGGACGGCGCCGGCGCCGGCGGGCTCCACACGGCCTCGCCGCAGTCCGCACCTGCCCAGCCGTCCACGGGGGCGGGCGCCTCCGCCTGCCCGATGCAGCACCAGGAGTGATGCCATGAAGCCTCACCTGAAGCCCCTAGTGAAGCAACTGCTCAGCTCCCGGGCCGTCGGCCTGCCCGGTGCGGCCCCGGCCGACACCCTGCACGCCCCCTCCCGTCCGTACCCGAACGGATGGTTCTGCCTGGCCTTCAGCGACGAGCTGCGACGCGGGTCCGTCACCACCCGTCCACTCGCGGGCACGGAGGTCGTCCTCTACCGGACGACCCGTGGTCTGCTGCGGGCCGTCCGGCCGCGGTGCCCGCATCTCGGGGCGCATCTCGGGGTCGGCGGATCGGTCGAGGGCGAGGACATCGTCTGCCCCTTCCACCGCTTCGCGTTCGACCCGGCCGGTGTCTGTGTACGTACCGGCTACGACAGGCCGCCGCCGAAGGCGTCACTGTCGCAGTACCCGGTGTGCGAGGTCAACGGCTCGATCTACGTGTGGTGGCACGCCCTCGGGGTGCCCCCGGAGTGGGACGTCCCCGCCCTGCCCATGGACGAGCGGCAGCCGTACAGCCACGACGCCTTCGACATCGCCGGTCACCCGCAGGACGTCATCGAGAACGCCTTCGACTGGGGGCATCTGCCCGCGCTGCACGGTCTCAAGGACCTGGAGATCGGGGGGTCCCCGGTGACCGGGGAACCGGTCAGCACCGTCACCGCGACCGCCCGCGGCACCATGATGCGCGGCACCCGCCAGTCCTACACGCTCACCGTGATCGGGCTGGGCACCATCGCGGCGAGGACGGTCCTGCCCGGGGGCGCGGGCAACCTGTACGTGATGCTCCACGCGACGGCGACCAGCCCGGGACGCATCCAGCTCCGGTTCGGTACGAAGCTGGAGCTGACCGGCATCCCCGGCGTGCCCGAGAGGATCGGGCGCGTGGCGGCGCTGCCCGCCGCCCGGCTCCTCAGCGCCGTTCTCCAGCGGGTGGCGAGTGTCGACACCGGCGCGGACCTGCTGATGTGGCACCACCAGGAGCACGTCGAGCACCCGAAGCTCGCCAAGGGCGACGGTCCGATCGGCCGATACCGGCAGTGGGCGCAGCAGTTCTACACGGAACCCACGGGCGCTCCCGTACCTCCGCTGTCCTCCCGGACCGAAGCGGGCCGTTCGGAGGAGTGACCACCGCCGGCGGCACCACGGGCGTGGCCGCGAGGGGTGGCGCTCAGCTCCTCCCGTGGTCGCCGCCGTCCGTGATCACCGTGTTTCGACAGAACCCGGAACCTCCCGGCCGGGCCGGGACCGAAAGAGGGACGACATGGCAACGCAGAGCGGTACGCCCGGCGCCGGGCAGCGACTGGCTGTGCTCGGAGCGGGGGTGATGGGGTCGGGCATCGCCGCACTGGCCGTCGGGCACGGGATCACCGTGTCGCTGATCGACCTGGACCGGCGCCGGCTGGACGAGGCACCGGCGAGGATCGCCCACCAGGTGCGGACGGCGCAGCTGATGGGCGCGCTGCCGGACGGGGTGGCCCCCGGCGCTCTCGTCACCGGCCCGTCGCTCGCCGAACTGGTGACGGCCGACGACGCGGCACCCACCGCGGTGATCGAGGCGGTCACCGAGGACCCCGACGCCAAGGCGAAGGTCCTCGCGGACGTGTCCGCCCTGGTCACGCCCGGCATCCCGATCATCTCGAACACGTCGGCGATCCCCATCGACGAGCTGGCCCGGGCGGCGGCACGGCCGGAGGACCTCATCGGCACCCACTTCATGAATCCGCCCTACCTGATCCGGACGGTCGAGGTCATCCGGGGTACGCGTACCGGCGAGGCGACCCTGGACGCGCTGCGGGCGCTGCTCGCCGCGCTACGCCGGGAGCCGATCGTGGTCGCCGACGCGCCGGGTTTCGTCACCAGCCGCATCCTGCACCCCATGATCAACGACGCGGTCCGGGTGGTGGCGGCCGGTACCGCCGACGCCGAGTCGGTCGACCGGCTCATGCAGGGATGCCTGGGACATCCGACGGGCCCGCTGCGCACCGCCGACCTCATCGGGCTGGACAACCTGGTCGACTCGCTGTGGGTGCTGCACAGCCGGACCGGTGACGAAGGGTGCCGCCCCTGCGACGTGCTGCTGGAGATGGTGCGGGCCGGCCACCTCGGCCGCAAGAGCGGTCGCGGCTTCTACGAGTACGAGGGAGAACAGACATGACCACGCCATCCGACCGTCCGGTGCCGGAACTCGTCGGCGACGCCGACACGGTCCAGACGGACCTGTTGCAGTTCCTGACCAAGCACACGGGGAGGGCCTGGGAGACCGACGCGGACGTCTTCGGCAACGGTGGGCTGTCCTCGATCTTCGCCATGGAGCTGGTGGTGCACCTGGAGAGGACGTACGGCATCGCCATTCGCGGCGCCGACCTGCGGATGGACAACTTCCGTACGGTGCGGCGGATGGGCACGCTGGTCGAACGGCTCCGGCAGCCGGCCCCCGGAGGCTCCGGTGCGTGACGCCGTCGCCGCGGCGGCCGCCGCGGTCACCGAGCTCGTCGGTGACCAGGCGTCGGGCTGGGACCGGGCGGGCCGGCTGCCCGAGGACGTGGTGCGGAAGCTCGGCGCGGCCGGGCAGCTCACCGCCCAGATTCCGGCGGAATACGGCGGACCCGGGTGGAGCAGCGCGGACAGCGGCGAGTTCACCGCCCACGTCGGCAGTCTGTGCAGCTCGCTGCGGAGCGTGATGACCTCGCAGGGCATGGCCGCGTGGACCGTCGAACGGCTCGGTGACCCGGAGCAGGCGGCGGAGCTGCTGCCACGGCTGACCTCGGGCGACACGGCGGCCGTGGCCTTCAGCGAACCGCAGGCGGGCAGCGACCTGTCGGCCGTCGGGACCACCGTCACCGTCGAGGGCGACACCCTGTCGCTCACCGGCCGCAAGAAGTGGGTGACCGCCGCCGAGTACGCCGATCTCTTCCTCGTCGTCGCCCGGATGGGCGAGGACGGGGCCGTCGTGGTGGTGCCCCGGAACGCCCCCGGGGTCCAGGTGCGGCCGGTGGCCGATCCGTTGGGCTGCCGGGCGGCGGGCCACGCGGAGGTGCTGCTCGACCACGTGCGGTTGCCGCTCACCAGCCTGCTGGGCGGCGGGCGGCAACCGCTGTCCCTGCTCGTGACGACGGCCCTGGCCTACGGCCGGATCTCCGTCGCGTGGGGGTGTGTCGGAATCCTCCGGGCCTGCGTGACGGCGACCGTCGGCCACGCCCGTTCCCGCGAGCAGTTCGGCCAGCCGCTGGGACGGCACCAGCTCGTCGCCCGGCACCTGGCCGACCTGTGGACCGCGGAACAGGTGGCCACCCGGGCCTGCGAGTACGCCAGCCGCTGCTGGGACGAGAACGCCCCCGACCTGGCCACCGCCGTCGTACTGGCGAAGTACGTCAGTGCCGGGCACGCGGCCAAGGGCGCCGCCGCCGCGGTCCAGGTGCTCGCGTCGGCCGGGGCGCAGGACGGTCACCTCGTCGCGCGGGCGTACCGCGACGCCAAGCTCATGGAGATCATCGAGGGCAGCAACGAGATGTGCCAGCTGATGCTGGCCGACCACGCCCTCAGCAGGCGGTGACCTCGCTCGTGGCCGCCGAACGTCATCACCAGGACGTCATCACAAGGACGTCATCACAAGGAGCCGAACATGAGCGACATCGCCCAGGCGGTCCTGCCCGTGACCGTGAAGTGCCTGGTCTGGGACCTCGACAACACGCTCTGGCAGGGCACGCTGCTGGAGGACGAGGACGTCGTCCTGTCCGAGGAGATCCGTGAGGTGATCGCCGGCCTGGACGCGCGGGGCATTCTGCAGTCGGTGTGCAGCCGCAACGACCACGAGGTCGCGTGGGCACGGCTGGAGGCCCTCGGAGTCGCCGGCTACTTCGTCGTCCCGGAGATCGGCTGGGGGCCCAAGTCGGACGCGGTACGGCGGATCACCGAGCAGCTGAACTTCGCTCCGGGCACCATCGCGTTCATCGATGATCAGCCGGCCGAGCGGGCCGAGGTGGCCTTCCACCTCCCCGAAGTGCGCTGCTACACGGCGCAGGACGCGGTGGCACTGCTCGGCCTGCCCGAGTTCAGCCCGAGGTCGGTGACCGTGGACGCGCGGCAGCGCCGGACGATGTACCAGGCGGGCTTCCGGCGCACGGACGAGCGTGAGCGGTTCGCCGGTTCGTCCGAGGACTTCCTCCGCTCGCTGGACATGGTGATGCGCATCGGGCGGGCCACGGAGGACGAGCTGTCGCGGGTCGAGGAGCTGACCCTGCGCACCAGCCAGATGAACGCGACCGGGGTGCACTACCCGGACGAGGCGCTGCGCGCACTCCTCGCCCGCCCCGGCCACGAGGTCCTGGTCACGACACTCACCGACCGCTTCGGGCCGCACGGCGCCGTGGGTGTGGTGCTGCTGGAGAAGCACCCCAGGGCGTGGCACCTCAAGCTGCTCGCCACCTCATGCCGTGTGGTGGCGTTCGGCGCCGGCACGGTCATTCTCAACTGGCTGGTCGACCAGGCCGCTCTGGCCGGTGTCCATCTGCTGGCGGACTTCCGCGCCACCGACCGTAATCGGGTGATGGAGATCGCCTACCGGTTCGCGGGCTTCGACGAGCAGCCCTGCGACTGCCGGAACGAAGTCGCGGAGAGTTTCGGCGAGGACGTCCTGTTGCTGCACCTCACCGCCGAGCGGCGGGACGCCCCGACGACGGTCCGGCTGATCGCTCCGGACCTCACCGACCGGGCACCGGCCGGCGAGGTCCGCCCGGACTGAGCACGGGAGGTGGCCGGATCGGGCCCGGCGGCCCGGTACCCGAATCCGGTCCGTCGGCCCGTCAGCCAGTGGTCACCGGCGGCGGACCAGCGTGATGCCGTCGGCCATCGGGAGCATGCACACATCGACCCGCCGGTCGTCCCGGATCGTGGCATTGACCTCGCGGACACCGACGGTGTCCGCGTCGTCGGCGAGAGGATCGATAACTCGGCCGAAGAAAAGCGTATTGTCCACCACGACCAGCCCGCCCGGCCGCACAAGCCGCAATGCCAGTTCGTAGTACCGGGGATAATTCGCTTTGTCGGCATCGATGAAAACGAGACCGAAGCTGTCGGAAAAACCGTCCTCGATCATCTTCTCAAGAATATCGGTCGCCGCGCCGATACGAAGCTCGATCCGTTCGGAAACGCCCGCCCGCCGCCAGTGGTCGACACCGATCTCCGGCCATCGCTCCGTGATGTCACAGGTGATCAATCGCCCGTGCGGCGGGAGCGCGCGGGCCATGCACAACGTGCTGTAGCCGGTGAAGGTGCCGAGCTCCAGCACGTCGGTGACGCCCGACGACGCGATCAGGAACGCGAGGAACTGCCCTTCCTCGGGCATGACCTGCATCGCTTCCCCACGGGGCAACTCTGCGGTCAGCTCTCGCAGATCCCGCAGAATATCGTCCTCCCTGAGGGAGAACTCCCTGACGTATTCCAGAAGCTTCGGTCCAGCTGCAAGCTGATTCGCCATATCGAGAACTGTAGATGATTCGCCACCGAAATTGAATAGCGCATTGCGGCACCGCCGAGAGCGGACGCCGACCCGGAGAGGCCGACCGCGACCTCCGTACCGGCCAGAACCCGGCCTCGGCCGTCCCGCTCGCCGGTGACGTCCTCAGGGCGCGCGGCCGGACGCCGCCTTCGGACTGATCCCACCCGGGGCGGGATGGCACGAGGGTGACCGCCGCTTGGCTCGAAGCGGCGGTCCTTCCGCACGCTCGTACCGGTCGGCACGACCACGGTCGGTCCCCTTCCTCCGTGGTCCGCTGCGGCTGAGCGGGCGAGTCCGCTCGACCGCCGGGATGCTCCGGGACCGCGACGAGCCCCGCGGCACAGCGGACCGACGCGGCAGTTCAGCCGTCGGTGCCCTGGAGGGGGCGAGGAGGTGGTTGACTCTCCAGCCGCTTGAGACTCCATAGTGGCCGGCATGGACGACGAGTTGTATGCGATCGGGGACGTGGCGCGCCGTACCGGGTTGAGCGTGAGCACCATCAGGTACTACGCCGATGCTGGGGTCATCGCCCCCAGCGGTCGCACGATCGCTGGTTACCGGCTCTACGACGTCGGTGCCATCGCCCGGCTGGAGCTCGTCCGCACCCTGCGGGAACTCGGCGCGGGTCTGGACGACATCCGGCGACTGCTGGCCGGGGAGATGACGTTGGGCGATCTGGCCACGGAGCATCTCGCGCTGGTCGATGGGCAGATGCGCCGTCTGCGGGCCCGCAGGGCCGTCCTGCGCACCATTGCCGAGCAGCACACCGCGACAGAACAGGTGGGTCTCATGCACAAGTTGGTCTCCATGTCCGACGACGACCGCGACCAGCTCATCGACGGGTTCTGGAACGAGATCAGCGACGGCCTCGACGTGCACCCCTCGTATGTCGAGCAGTTGCGTGCGTGGCGGCCGAAGCTGCCGGAGGAGCCCTCAGCCGAACAGCTCGAAGCCTGGATCGAACTGGCCGATCTGGTACGGGACAGGGAGTTCCGCCACTCGGTGCGCCGCTTCTTCCACGAGACCTTCTCCCTCAGCGCCAGGGCACGCCACGTGACGACGCCGGCCGTGCAGCGGAGGATCGAGACACACGCGAAGGTCCTCCAGGAGGCCGACGAGGCACAGAGGTTCGGGCTGGCCCCCGAGTCTCCGCAGGCCCAGGACATCGCCGCCCGCCTGCTGGCCTCGATCGCCGAGTTCGACGCCGAGATGAGCGTGGTGCCGATCGGGGAGCGGGCCAGGGAGCGGGACGATGCCGGAATACGGGAGCGGGTCCTCGCCACGGTTCGCACCGACCCGGGCGGCGAAGCCGTCGAGGACGCCGTGTCCGGCTTCCAGGACATGTTCCAGGGGCTGTTCGGCCGGTACGTGTCGCTGGTGTCCACGATCAACGGGACACCGCAGGTGGATCCGGAGGCTGAGGACGCAGCCTGGGAGTGGTTCACCGCTGCGGTCGCGGCGAGCCCTTGAGGGCAGGGGGCCGGGCGGACGGCGGCATCTGCAGATCCGCCGGGCAGATGACGCTCGGCTTCTCCACGACCCGGCTCCGGAACGGAGGCCACCTCTAGGGCCGCGAAGAGTGTGGTGATGCCGGCACGGACGTAGTCGTGGCTGCGGCGTTCGGGAACGCCGGGCATCATGGGCAGGACGGGCTGGGACCGGTCCAGGGCCTGGATCTGCGACTTCTCGTCCACAACGCCTTTGGGTCTTCTCCGGCGGATCGACCGGCGGATCGAGACAGAGGCCGACGATGTCGCGGACCTTGTCGATGAACAGCGGGTCGGTGGACAGCTTGAACGTCTGTGACCGGTACGGGGCCGGCGTGAACGCCTGCCAGATCCTCAAGACCGTCGACTGCGACACGCCCGTGGCCGCCGCCATCGACCTGGTCGACCAGTGGGTGGCGTTTTCGGCCTCTCCTCCGGCGTCTTGACGATCACCCGCTCGACGTCCGCATCGGTGATCTTCCGGGGAACACCGGGCCGCAGCTGTCGACCCCCTCCTCCCGAAGACGGCGCAGATGCGCCCGCACCTCCGCTTTGTTGGGACCGAGCACCACATCCCGCTCAATGACTTCTTGTCGGACACGCTCCAGGAGGCCTCCCGCGAACAGGGTGCTGTGTTCAGGCGGGTCATCGGTTCACGGTCGGCGACTCGAACGGCGTCGAGCTCTTGCCGGCGTTCGTCGAGATGGCGTGTGAGGTCCACGGCTTGTTGCTCAAGTACGGTGATGCGGTACTTGAGTTGCTCGACGTCGTCCGGTGCGCCCAGGTCGGACTGCCTCCAGGCTGTACGGCAGCACGGCCTGGTTCCGGATCGCCCGATCGCTACGCCTGCCACGGCGGGCCGACGTCCGGGGGTGGCAGAGCCCCCGGGCACCGGGCGCCGTATGGTTCGACTTCCCCCGCCATGTGAGAGGAACGATGCGATGCTGGGTTATTGGCTGGCGGTGGTCGGCCGGCTGGCCCTGCCCGCGCTGGCGACCGGCGCGGTGTGCGCGGCAGCGATGACCGCCGCGTTGGTGCTGGGCGACGGCACGCCCTGGAGTGGGGCCGCCCTCCAGGCCTTGGCCGCAGGCGCGGCGGGCGCCGTCGCTGTCGCCGTCGTGCTGTCCACCTCCACAGTGGTGAGCGCGGCTCGCACGGCTCGCCGGTACGGGCTCACGCTCGGCCCCGAAGCCGTGGTCCTGCCCTCCGTCCGTGAGGTGCGGATGCCCGCCATCGACGGCAGGACCGCGTTCCAGCTGACGGACAGTGTGCGGCACGCGGTTGAGAGGGACCCCGTCCTGCGGCTGGACGAGATCACCGCGTTCGGGCACGGGACTCTGGATCTGACCCTGCGCGGGCAGTCGGACACGGCGGTCTCCGTACAGGTCCGCGTCACGACCGGGCCGAAGGAGACGGCGGCTGTCGTGGAGGCACGTCCGGCGGCCACGTACAAGCGGCTGGAGGCGGCAACCTGCTGGGCCGTCGCCCGCGTCGTCGAGGAACGTGTCGAGCAGGCCCTGCGCGCCGAGGCCGCAGACGCCGGCGCCGCCCGCTGACGCCGGATAGCCCGCCCGGTCGAACGTCTCGATGGCGGCAACCTCGCTGAGTCATCCCTGGTCCTCTGCTTCCCTCCTCACATGCGACCGTTTCGCGGCGGCGGCGGTCCGGGCCCGGAC
>NZ_JBHZDA010000018.1:0-44161 GCF_042755665.1 Streptomyces sp. NPDC059142 | reverse complement strand
CTCCTCCTGTTTTTATCCGGGGTTAGTGGTGTCCCCCCCACACGCGGTGGGTTGAGGGGGGGGGGCGGGGGGGGGCGCGGAGCCCGGCCGCGGTCGACGTCGCTCTGGCGGCCGTCGACAACGTCTTGTGCCGCCGTACAGGCCCCACTGCCAGGTGGGTGATCAGCCACCCGGCTACCCCGGCAACGACGATCACCACAGGGAACGACACATGGCACACGGTCGGCCAGCCGAATTGACGCCGTTACGACACCGAGCGCAACTCACGGCCGACTGCCGCATAGGGCCCACGCCGTCGCCCGGCAAGAGGGCCAGTACGTCGGTTGATCTGCCGAATTGGGCGTGCCGGGGAGTCGCGACGGCGCCGGGGCGCGGTGAGCGCGGGGAGAACGCCTGAGCGAAGGTTCTGCCAGCACACTGACGGACCCTCATGCCAGAGTGGGGCCTGGCAGTTTTTCCCCTCGTCGCACCGTAGGACAGGAGCAGCCCGGATGGGTTTCTACGACCGTTTGGAGGAGTTGTACGGTCTCCCCGCCCTGACGTTTCCCGCGCAGGGTTCGTCGGCGGCGCTGCCCGCGCCCGATGCTGTGGCCTGGCGGATCACCGGCCAACCCGATGCCGTGGCCTGGCGGTTCTCCGAAGGAGAGCCCCTGCCCGAGGAAGAGTGCTGGGACGAGGTCTTCGACCGTTTCTGCACCGAGGTCGACACCACACGGGTCCGTGCCCTGATCGTCGGTAACTGGGGCGATCCCGATGACATGGATCCCTCCGACGCAATCACAGCACTGCTGGCCGCGCGTGACCGGCTGCCCGCCCTGCGGTCGCTGTTCCTCGGGGACATCGTGGCTGAGGAGTGCGAGATCTCCCGGATCAGCCAGACCGATGTCACACCGCTGTTGGCCGGTTTTCCCGCGCTGGAGGAGTTCGGCGTACGCGCGGGAGAGGGCAACCTTATGGGAGAAGCGCTGCGCCTGGAGTTTCCCGCCCTGCGCCACGACGTGCTGCGCAGCCTGACCGTGCAAAGCGGCGGCCTGCCGGCGGACGTCGTCCGCGGTGTGGGGGCGAGTGAACTGCCAGCGCTGGAGCACCTCGACCTGTGGCTGGGCATCTCGGAGTACGGAGCCGACTGTGAGGTCGCGGACCTGGAGCCGTTCCTGTCCGGCGCCCGGTTCCCCCGTCTGCGGCACCTGGCCCTGCGTAACAGCGAGCGCCAGGATGAGATCGCCGCCGCCATGGCCTCCGCCCCGGTGGTTGCCCGACTGGAGGTCCTGGACCTGTCGATGGGCACCCTGAGCGACGACGGCGCCACCGCCCTTCTCTCCGGCCAGCCACTCACCCACCTCAAGAAGCTCGACCTGCACCACAACTTCCTGAGCGAACGCTTCCGGCACCGGATACGCGAGACGCTCGAACCCGCGGGCGTCGAGGTGGACGTCGACCATGGCGACGCAGAGCAGGACGAGGGGGACAGCGGTACCGTTCAGCGCTATGTCTCCGTGGGGGAGTGAACCCCGCGCGAGCCGCCGGGACTTCGCGGGATCGCGCCACCGGCGAGAGGAACTGACGGACGCCGTCGAGGAAGCGCTGCATCAAGGCGGTGGATGCCTGCGCCCGCAGGACGCCTGGTAGCGGATCGATGCCGCGGGGGGACGCTCAGTCCCGGCGTCGGCGTATCCGGCTTGGGGCGCGGCGGCGCCGGCAGTATGACTCCGGCCTGCACGATCCTGCCCTCGGCAGCGCTGCCTTGGGAGGACACCCCCGGCCTGGCGCATGAACCGACGCCTCGGTCAGCCCGACCGCGTGTCACCGCGCCGCTGGAAGTACATCTGCACGCCACCCACTTTGCGTTCGAGGAGGAGGTCACCACAGGCCACCTGCATCGGCTCGCCACCACATGGGTCACTCCCGAGCAACTCGCACGCCATGCGGTGCGCAGGCCGGCCGGCCCTCGGTTCACTGTCCTGCGGGTGTGGCGGGAGGGGCGGTTGTGTGCGCTCGCAGGATTCCTTCGACGCCGTGGAGAAAGGTCTCCGAGACGAGAGCCGGGTCGTGGAGGCAGCCGGCGGACATGGCGCCGTCCCGGAGCATGACGAGGTGTCGGCCTTCCGTGTCGGCGGGCGCCGCGCCGGCCTGTGCCAGCAGCTCTGTGACGGTGTCCAGGAACCACTGCCGGTGGGCCAGTACGGCGCGGTGGACCGGGTGGGCGGGATCGGGGTATTCGGCCACCGCGTTGAGGAAGGCGCAGCCGCGGAATCCCGGGGACCGGATTCCCTCGACGATGGAGCGGCCGACGGCCCGGATCCGGTCGGCCGCGGGGCCGCCGCTCGCCCGGGCATCCGCGACTTGGCCGCGGATGCCCTGGTCGGCCTGGCCGAGATAGGCGAGGACAAGGTCTTCCTTGCCCGAGAAGTGGCGGTACATGGTGGCCCGGGTGACCTGGGCCTCCGCGATGATCCGATCGATGCCGACGGCGTGGATGCCCTCCGCGTAGAAGATCCGGGTCGCCGTGGCGAGCAGCCGCGCTCGCGCGGCGGACGTGCTGGCGCCCTCTGTGCTCCGACTCATGGTGGCCAGCCTATCAATCCGACGGGGGAGAACGTTCGGTCTTGACAGCAGGGGCATCAGTGCTCTTCTCTTAGCGAGACAGAACGTTCTACCTCTTCGTTGGTCGGGGTGCTCGTACGGCTCCTCGTCGTGTGAGCCGTGCCCGGGTACGGCTCCGATCACCGCGGCGGACTCCGCGGCACCGCGCCGGGTCGGTACGGGGCACCCGCACGGTCGAGGAGGCAGACGCGAGCACCCGATGCCCGAGCTGGTTCATCTCTCTTCGCGCTCTTCGAAAGGCACTTCCATGGACACCCTTGTCGGGGCCACTTCCACCGCCACTTCCACCGGCACCTCTGCGGCACTGCGCAGGCTGTACCTCCTGCGCTTCGCGTTCGCCACCGTGTGGGCCGCTCTGCTGTTCGTCACCGCCGGGAGCCTCGGTCCGGCGAGTGCGGTGCTGCTGGTGCTCTACCCCCTGTTCGACGTGGCGTGCGCGGTCGTCGACATCCGGTCGGCCCGGGCGGACGACGGCCCGGTCCGTGGCCTGTACGTGAACATCGCGCTCAGCGCCCTTACCGGCGTCGGACTCGCTGTCGCCGCCACCTCCGGCATCCCGGCCGTCCTGCGCGTCTGGGGAGCCTGGGCCGTCACCGCGGGACTCGTCCAACTCGTCGTCGGCGCCGCCCGCCGCCGACTGGGCGGTCAGTGGGCGATGATCGCCAGCGGTTCCATCTCCGTCGTCGCCGGTACCTCGTTCTTCGCGCAGGCAGGCACGGGCGACGCCACTCTGACCAGCCTGGCCGGCTATGCCTTCCTCGGCGGGGTCTTTTTCCTCGTCTCGGCCCTTCGCCTGAAGCGCGCGGGCTAGGGACTCCGGGCACTCCCGGTGTCACGGAAGCCGGGCAGGGGCAGGGGGAGGGGCAGGTGGAGGCGGAGCGGAGTGGGCAGCACCCGGACGGGGATGCTCCGCAGGATCCCCGCCGCCCGCCGCCCGTATCGGGGCTGGCGCGGCTGTCCTCGCCCTTGTCGGCCCGCATTGCGCGACAGGCGTGGCGTCGCTCTCCTCGGCAGCGCCTCCGCGGTCATGGTTTGGCCACCTGCACCGACCGATGGCCGCAGGCGGTACGGGCCGCGACGCGAGGTCCCGTCTGGCGCGTGTGAGGGGTGTACGACGCAGGACGACGAGGATCTGCCGGTCAACCGAGGCTCGCGGTCAATCTCCGGTGCCGGTAGCCCATGTGGTCAACGCGTTCAATCTCTGCCACGAGGGGGTGTGGCGCATGCGGCCGCCGGTCCTCGACGGGCGGCCCCTCGCCGTACCCGTGTGTGGGGACGACGAGGTGGCTCTCGCGGGTGCACACGAGTTGGTGGGCGACCTGGGCTGTGAACCCGTGGCCGGCGGCGGTCTCGAACGTGCGGGACTCCTGGAAGCGACCGCCGCGTTGTTCATCGCACCGTGGGTCGGCGAAGGAGCGGATGCCCAGACAATCGCCCCACCGCTGACATACGCGGCCGGACCGAGCCGCCGGCAAGCGGAGAGCGGCACGGCAGCAGTCCGTCGGGGGCACTGAGCGCGGCGGGCGAAGTGGTCCCGGTTAGGGGGCTGGTGTCGGTGAACGACGGGGCGGATCGGCTCATCTCCTGGGAGGGGGGGAGCTGGGTCAGCGGGCCGTACATCAGCGCACCGTGATGACGGTCTTGCCGCGGGAGTGGCCCTCCTCCAGATGGCGTATGGCCTCGGCCGTGTCGGCCAGCGGGTAGGTCCGGCCGATTACGGGGGTGACTTGACCGGCCTCGATGAGCGCGATCACGGTGAGCAGATCGTCTTGGGCCGGACCGCCCGGGGTCGCCGGGATGATCGGGCGCAGGCTCTGCCGGGTGATGGTGTTGACGGCGGCCAGTGCCAGCGTGGAGCCGATTGCCCCGAACACCCGGCCAGGTGAGCCGCCGCCGTTGGCCACCAGGATTCCGGTCGGGGTGAGCGCCCGGCGTAATCTCCCGAGCGGCAGGTTGCCCACGTTGTCCAGGATCACGTCGTAGCGGATGTGTCCTTGGGCGAAGTCCTCGCGGGCGTAGTCGATGACGTGCGCCGCGCCCAGTGAGCGCACCATCTCGGTGCCGCCGGCGCTGCACACCCCGGTGACCTCTGCGTCCAGGGCGGCCGCGATCTGTACGGCGAAGGTGCCCACGCCTCCGCCAGCCCCGTTGACCAGCACCCGTTGCCCGGCCCGGACCCCGCCCACCCTCTGGATGCCGCGCAGGGCGGTCACCGCTCCCATCGGCACGGCCGCCGCCTCTTCGAAGGACAGGCGCTCCGGCTTGGGCACCATCAACTTCCGGAAAGTGCACGCGTATTCGGCGAACGCCCCCGGGCAGAAGCCCATCACCGGGGTGCCGGGCCGGAGTCCTCCCACGCCGGCGCCGACAGCCTCCACCACTCCGGCCGCGTCGATGCCCGCCACACGGTGCTTCGGACGGCTCACTCCCATGCCGCCCAGCAGCCGCGCCGCGTAAGGGTCGCCGCGCATCATGTGCCAGTCGTAGGGGTTGAGCGCGGCGGCGTGCACACGTACCAGCACCTGACCGGCCCCGGCCCGGGGCCGGTCGACCTCCCGCAGCCGCAGGATGTCCGGCGGCCCGAACCGCTCCTGGAGCACTGCCTTCATCGCCCTGCCTCCCATGTCCCTGGGATCCGTCATGACCGGCACACGTCCGGCGTAGGGGTGAGGGCAACGTAGGCGTGGGCGGCACAACCGTCAATGCCCGCTGGCGGGATCGCAACGGCCGGTGGCCGCGAGCGCGGTGCTCCTCCAGCTGATCTTCACAGCGGACGCCGGTATCGCCGCCGGCATCCAGCGTGTCCCCGGGACGGTAGTGGGCCCCCCACCCTCACTGAGCCCTCGAACGCCCGGAAGACCGGGCCACGGACATGGTCTGCCGGAGCAGGTAGGCGACCTCCGGTTGCATCGCCATCCCGGTGCCATGTCCAGATGTGCGCGGGCTCATGCTCGAACACCGTCATGGGTGCTCCGGTACCCAACGGCCCGCCGCCGGGATCATCGGTCTCGGGCTCCGCGGTCCGTGTGGTGTTTCATCCTCATGATGATTGCCGTGGGGTAGAGCATCGGCGTACTGCCGGTGGTGAGTATGTCCTTGTGGTGTGACCCGTCTCGGTCAGTCCATGAGCAGTACGTCGATGAACTGCCAGAGTGTGAGCCACAGCCCCGCGGTGAGGAGCCCTGCCAGCATGGGCGCCACGGCGACCCCGATCACCACGTACGCGAGCACCGGCTGAGGGGCGTACAGCTCGTCGGGGTCGCGTGGGTCGTAGCGCACCTCGATCCTGCGCGGCTCGCGGCCGATGATCTTCCCGCTGCCGACGTAGGTGCGCGCCCGGCCCTCCGCATCGGTGAACTCCCAGATCTCCTTGTTCGCGCTGTTGCGCCCCGCGGAGGTCGCGGCCACCGCGATGCCGTGGCGGCGGGTGGACCAGTGCTCACGCACGATGCCGCCGGCCAGTTGCAGATAGCGGCCCGCTGCGAGCAGGAGCAGCGCCCCGGGGATCGGCATGAGCCACTGGCCGGGCTCTCCGGCTGCCGCGACGTACACCACGAGGGCGGCCCAGAGGCCGATCGCGAACACGGCCACCGTGACCGCTGCGGAGTGCCGTGCCAGGAACACCCGCCACTCCGGGGCCGTAGGCGTCTCCTCGCTCACCAGCTCCATACCGTCGCGCGGGGAACGGTGCTCGGGCAGGACGGAGGTCACCGCGGAGACGAAGGCCGACACGGCGGCGGGGGAAGAGCGGGTCACCACGAAGACGACGGGATCGCGTCCAGCACTGGTCAGTTCGATCTCGGCAGTGTCGCCGCCGGCCCCGGACGCCCGTACCTCCCGAATGGCCCGTACAGGAATGCGCCGGTGGATGCCGTTCTGCTCCAGCAGGACGGACCGGTCTTCGAAGTGGGCCGTGGTGCCACGGCCTCGCAGGATCAGGGGGGAGGTCACGCCGGTATGACCATGCTCGGGGCCACAAGGTTGCCCCCGGGACAGCCGTTGATCTCGCCACGGCATACTCAACGGCCCAGAAACCACTGGTCCTTCTGCGCACTCATGTCCCCTCCGGCCCCCGGCTCCCCGGCCCTGCGGGTTCTCCGCGGGGAAGGACGCGTCGAGACTGCCACCGGTGAGCTGCCCAGGCCGTAGCCGGCCGGGCCGGCCGCGGCGAACTCCGCGAAGTCAGGGAACGGGGTCTCGAACCCTGGGCCCCGAGCTGCCTCGGCCGGGCTGTGGGGGGTACGGCCGGATGGCGATCACTGCGTTCTGCTCCGGCGCTTCTGCGGATTCTTGCTCGCCAGGCGGGAGATCGAGATCTCGGTCGTGTGCTTTCCGGGGTGGCGGTGGTCCAGCGGAACCTCACCGTCGAGCACCGGAGGTCGGTCTCGGTGTCGGTGGGGCACGCGGTCCACCGTGGTGGTGCCGGCGAGGCGGCCACCGCGGTCGGCGTCGCCCACGGGGTCCGTACGCACCCGTGGTCACTCCTACGACAGCCGGTACGGCGAGCGCCGCCAGGATCTTCCGCATGGGATCGCCCGTGCCTCCATCGCCCAACGCGACCGCGCGCAAAACGGATCCAGGACGCCATCGCCGTACCGGCCCTCACCAGTGCCGTCCGGCATAGCCCCTTCGTGGCGAATGGCCCTCCTGCCAAAGGGATTTCACGCGGCCACGCCGCCACGTCGCCACGCGGACGCAGGGCTGCGTGACGCCGACGAAGGCCGCTGACGGCAGGACCGCCGTCGACGAAGGCTGCCGAGGACGAGGACCGGTGAGAATGCCGTCGCCGCGCCTGCGATCACCGGGCTGGGCAGCCCGGCGTCGGCCGGCCGGGCCGCGTTGCGGGCGAGGGCCCGGAACAGATCCGTGGCCGGAACAGATCCGCCACCGTGGCCACGAGCGGAGCGGCGCTCTTCACAGTTGTTCCGGGATCGACCGGCCGCTGGTGAAGGTGGTGACGGTGGTGCGGGGAGATTGGTCGACATGGAGGGTGAAGATGTCGGGGCGGGCGTAGTGGCCGGTGGCGTCGAGGTCGAAGCGGGCGCGGGCGAGGTCGTCGAGGTCGAGTACGGCGGTCAGGATGCCCTCGCCGTCACGCAGCGGGCCGGCCAGGACCTCGCCGAGCGGGGAGACGATGACCGAGCCGCCGCCGATGAGGACCGTGTCGGGTTCGTTTCCCTGGACGGGGTGGAGATCGGCGGGCAGGGCGTCGCGGCGCAGGTACTGGTTGGCGCTGAGGACGAAGCAGCGGCCTTCCAGAGCGATGTGCCGCATGGTGGCCTGCCAGGCGTCGCGGTCGTCGACGGTCGGCGCACACCACAGGTCGACCCCCTTGGCGTACATCGCGGTGCGGAAGAGCGGCATGTAGTTCTCCCAGCAGATGGCCGCGCCGATCCGGGCGGTGCCGGTGTCGATGACGGGCAGGGTGGAACCGTCTCCCTGGCCCCACAGGCAGCGCTCGGCGGCTGTGGGCATCAGCTTTCGGTGCAGGCCCAGGTAGCCGTCGGGGCCGAAGAAGAGCGCGACGCAGTACAGCGTGCCGCCCCGGCGCTCGACGGCGCCGACGACGGCGTGGCAGCCCAGTTCGCGGGTGACGGCGGCCAAGGCGTCGGTCTCCGGTCCGGGGATCTCGACGGCCGCGTCGTGGTAGCGGCGGAACAGGTCGCGGCCGGCCGGGGTGCGGCTGCCGACCGTGACGCCGAAGTCCAGGCCCTTGGGGTAGCCGCCGAGGAACGCTTCGGGGAGTACGACGACCTCGGCACCGCGGCGGGCGGCGGCCTCACGGATGAGTTCCTCGGCCCGGGCCACAGCGGCCCGGGTGTCGAAGAGCGGGGCGGCCGCCTGGACGACGGCGACGGTCACGGAACGAAGAGGCCGTGCAGCGGTGGAGGTCATGTGTCGACGGTAGGAACCCGTTGCTCATCCGGCAAACTGATCCTTGCGATGATCGACATCTATGAAACCGAATTCCGGAAGGCCGACCTCAACCTGCTGGTCGTCTTCGCCGCACTGATGCGCGAGCGCAGCGTCACCCGCGCCGCTGCTGCCCTCCATCTCAGCCAGGGCGCGGCCAGCGCCGCCCTCGGCCGGCTGCGCGGGCTCTTCGGCGACGAGTTGTTCACCCGTACCCGCACCGGCGTCGAGCCCACGCCCCGTGCCGTCGAGCTGGCCCGCCGTATCGAGCCCGCCCTCGGCCTGATCCACGGCGCTGTGACCGACCGGGACCGCTTCGACCCGGCCACCGCCCGGCACACCTTCACCCTGGGCATGTCCGACGATCTGGAAGCGGCGTTGCTGCCCCGCCTGCTCGCTGCGACGGCCGCACTGCCGGGCATCCGGCTCGCCGTACGGCAGTCCAGCCGTAACACCGTCGCCGGCATGATCGACCGCGCGGAGGTGGACCTCGGTGTGGCCGCCGCCCCCGCGTACGGAGCCGATCACCGCGGGCAGGAACTGTTCGCCTCCGGCTACACCACCCTGTTCAACCCCCGCCTCCTGCCTCTTGGAACCCCGCTCGCGCTGGAGGAGTACCTGGCCCACCCGCACCTGCTGATCTCCTACGACGGCCGCCGCGGCATCGTCGACGACCTCCTCGAAGCCCGCGGACTCGACCGCCGAGTAATCGCCTCCACCACCCACTTCGCCGGAGCCGCCCTCCAACTCGCCACCTTGCCCGCCCTGGCCACCCTCCCCACCCACGCGGCCACCGTCTACGCCGGCACCTTGAGCCTGACGACGTCCCCACCGCCCCTGCCGATGCCCACGTACACCGTCAGCTCGATCTGGCACAGCACCGTCACCGGCGACCCCGCCAATGAATGGCTGCGCCGCCTCGTCCACGAGGCGGCTCGTAGCGGCGGTTTCGGAGAACTGCCGGGCTGACAGCACGTCAGCACCACCTCGCGACCACCTCGCGACCGCCTCGCGCACCCGACGAGGCGCCGCATCGCCGGCTCTCCTGCCCGCCAGGCGTGCCACGCCTGCCGACAGGGGGCGGTACGAATCTCCGCAGCGCCGGGACCAGCGCCCCCGAACAGATCCACCGCGGCACTCCACAGGACGACTCCACGACGGGAGGGCATGGACATGGTGCGCGAGATGCGTGTGAGCCGGTCGGGTCTGCTCGTCACCGATGTCGCGGGATGCGGGTCGGCGGGCCGGCGAACGGCTGCGCCGCTACCCTGGCCAGCGCCGGCCGGCCATGCCGCCCGCTTCGCCGATCGTGGTCGTTTGCTCTCACCAACACAGTTCAATGGTCGTAGAACATCGGCTCGAACGACTGGCCGTCCTCCGTCGGCAGAGCGGGGACGGCCTGGGCGAGCGCGATGTCGACGGGGAGCTTCACGTCTCCAGCGTGCGCCTCACACGGCCGTCCAGCATGCGGGTCGGCGAGGCCTGGCCCGCGGCGGCCTCGTCTCGGTGGTGAACGGTGCTCAGACAGCCGCTTTCACTGGGCTTGGGCCGGCCGGCCGCTGGGGTCGTATGTCAGCGCGCGGTCACTGAATACGCGGCGAGCGCGCGGTTGCCGCGCGGCTTGGCGATGGCCCGGAGAACGTCGGCCTGGTTCAGGACGAGCTGTCGCACCGGCTCGGGCAGCGCGGCCAGACGTTCCTCCTGTCCGGCCAGGTCGAGGCAAGCAGCGACTTCCCAGTCGCCGTCCTGAAGCTCTTCGGTATCGACCGACTTGCTGCCGTCGGCCGTCCAGCCCGCCTCGGGCAGGAGCCGCAGCAGCCCCTCACGCGAGAAAAGCGTGCGAACGTTGCCCTGGCCATGCGAACCTGCGGCCTCGACCTGGCCCTGGATCAGCACAGCGAGGAGGTGCGCCATCTGGTCGCCGGATGCAGGCGTCAAGTCCCACTCGGTGAACCATAGTCTTCGAGCCCACGGCCGCACCCGGGCCAGTGTGTCTCGCAGTTGTCCGAGCGAAGCGAAGTACCAGGAGCAATGTGCGAGCACCACATGGTCGAAGGTGCTTTCGGGGAAGTCGACTGATGGGTCGAGGACGTCGGTGCCGAAGCGGAAGTCGATGCGCGGCCCGAGAGGGCCCGCCGCGAGCCGGGCTGCCGATTCTCCGAGCGTGACCGGCGCCCCATAGGAGGGTTCGGCCACGTCAACGGCCACCACGCTCCCTTCGGGCCCAACCGCCTCTGCGAGGACAGCCGTCATGTCGCCCTGGCCGCAGCCTAGTTCGAGGACCGATGAGCCAGGTGAGATCTGCCAGCTCGCTACGAGCGCGGCGCGGTGGCGAGTCTGGAACAGCTGGATGTCCGGGCCGTGATCGGCGGCGGCCATGCCGGCTGCGATCGAGGGGGCCTTGGCGTAGAGATCGGGGTGATTCACAAAGTCCTTGGTGTACTCGACAGGTCGGTGCGGGCCGATGGTACGAGACGCACGGGCAGCGGCGCCTCCTGCTTTCCGGGCATCCTGTGATGCCCGCAGCCTGAGCAGACGTGAGATACGCACCTACCTTGCCGCTTATCCACCGGCGGCGAACTGGGCTCGAACTTGTCGGGGTCCCCAGTTCACCGGACGTGTGAGAGGCCGGGCACCGATCCTGCGCTCAGGGTCGATGCGGTACGGGGCCGTGACCGCGGGACTGGTCGAGCACAGCCTCCAACGAGACGCGTTGGCAAAGATGTCAGAGTTCCGGACGGAGCTGTACGTGTGCCAGACGTCGCGAGCGGACGCCTTGTTCGACCTGTGTGACGCGGTGCTGTGCACCGACAAACCGGTTCGCACTCTTGTGGGCCCGGCGCTCGCGCCGGAAGGCCGACGAGGGCGTGGGGCCTTGCGCTCCAGGATCAAGCGGGCCGTAGCGACGTCCCTCAGCTCCGTCGTGTACTGGCGGGCGCGCCGCTGCCCCGGGTGGGCGACGGGCGCCTGGGGCTGGCCGTGGACGCCTCGCCGTGGCCGTAGCCGGCTGCCGACACATGCTCGGATCGCTCACCGCGGTGACCGTTAGCAACACCAACAGTTACGGGACGGCGACCGCGCAGGCATGAGCCCGGCTCCATCCCGACTGACTCGCCCGGCCGCATGGATCGACCACGGTGGCCCGCTTCCGATCATCGAGGGCACCGCAACCCGGCCGGCGGTTGAGAAACTGTCCAGGGGCGGGGTGAACAAGCCCGTCTGGCTGTGGTGGTCGGGCACCGGCGCCGCCACGGGCGACGTCAACAATCTGCGCGCGAAGACGGGCATGCCAGCCAGTGCACCGGACTCAACCGCCCTGGCCCCGGCCGACCGCTCGGATCGAAGAGCCGGCAGCCCGCCATCCGCTACGACGTCGGGCGTGTCCTGGCCACCGGCGAGTCCCGTCTTGACCCGCACACCACAAGAAGGGGACAAAGCCCACGCAGACGGTCGATGATGGCCGTAGGAGCGGTCATGAATAGGCTGATCGGGTTGCAGACGCAGCCGGATGTACGGGGGGCCACTCATGGAACACAACACTGAGCAGAAGAACGGCGAAGGCTCAGCTTCTCAGTACACCCGGGATATGCGGGAAGAACGCCGTACTGTGCGCGAGGCACTGCGCTCGGATCTCCCCGCCGCCCACATGGGCCTCGGCGTGACCGTCATCGCCTTGGTCGTGGTCGTCAGTTTCTCCGGCCCCCGATGGACCGTGATCGTTGCTGGCGCCTTCACGGCCTGGTTCCTTCTTGCACTGGCGGTGATTCACATCGGCAACGGCCGTGGCTGGGACGTCGTCCGGCGGGCCTACATCGCCACGTTCGGCTGGGGCAACTGGATCTGAAGGCGCTTTGCTGGCTGCCCCTCCACCGAAACCAGACGTTGAACGACAAAATCAGTACCTGTTTGTGAAGGTCAACGATGCTGGTCTCTCTGTCTGGTGACTTTTGGTAATTGCCGCCATGTGGCCTGTTATGGTCCGCTTTTGCGACGGCAGAACCTTGTCCTTCACGCGGTCGGGATCGATCAATCCCTATAGGCTGCCGGTTAGTCATCAACTGTGCATGAACGGGGAATTCATGAGTATGGACGCGGTGCGAGCGGCCTCTCGGCTGGTGGGCCGACGTACCACTTTGCGCTATCTCGCCGTCGGCGTCGGGGCCTCGCTGCTCGCGGCGTGCAAGGGGAACGACAAGGCACAGAGCGACGGTAGCGAGGACAGGAGCGGGGACGGAACGGGGGGCGGAACCGGGGGCGGCGGCAGCTCGCCGGGGCCCTCCGGGGTGACGGGCAGGGCGTTCGCGGCCTTCGTGCGCGGTACCTGGAAGGTCACCTCGACGATGCCGGGCGCGAGCGGCGAGTCGTACTCGTCCTCCGTGACCGTCGACGGCGGGACGTGGAGCATGGACTCCGGCGGCGGGGAGCCCTCGAAGGGCACATGGTCGCTCCAGGGCACGCGGCTGGAGATGCGGGTGCCCAAGCATCCGGGCGAGGATGAACTGCACGACACCGCCGCCGACAACGTACCCGCGACGATCGGCGACTCCGTGTCCGTGGGCCTGCCCTGGCAGCCGCCCGGCGCTTCGGGCACCGCTTCCAGCGAGCGGCTGGAGGTGGACTACAACGAGAAGGCCGGGCTGCGTATCCGGCACTTCGACGCGCACGGCAGCATGACCGTCCATCAGTGCGTGCGGGCCTGAGCTTGTCCTTTAACGTTCCGCTTCGAACAGGCGGACCTGGGAGTGGCATGATCGGCTCCGGTTCGACTCGTTTGTGGGGTGGTGTGACGTGGGCGATTGGCAGACCGATCCGACGTTCGCGATGTGCCGGGCGTTGGTGGACGGGGCGGAACTGGCCTCGTTCGCGGGCGGGCCGTTCGACGTGCGGGCGGTGATGGCCGCCATGCGGCCCGAGACCAAGAGCGGATTCCTGCTCGGTCAAGTCCCCTGGGAGCGCTTCCCGCAGGGGGAGACGTCAGGGATGCCGTTCACCTGCTGTACAGCGAGGGCTCCCGCTGCGGCGGAACGGGCGTTGTGGGCGGCATGTGTGCCAACGACATGCGGGCCGCCGCCGTTCTCGCTGTACCGTTCCTGATCCGCATCGCCGCCGACACCGGCCACCCATGTCGTGCCAACGCTCTTGCCATGGCCTCCTGCCCAGCCCGTGCCCGCCATTTGGGCATTGCCTCCCGCGACGAACTGCTGCTCCACCGGGCGGACCTCCAGGACGGCGATCTGCATGACGAATACGACGACTACGGCGTCGAGGTGACCGGCTACCCTGCTGGCTGGTCGGTCGCCGCTGCCCGGGCCGCGATCACCGCCGACACCGCCCTCCTGCACCCACTTCTCGGCGACCCCGACCCGTCGATACGTATCTACGCCGCCTACACACTGGCCACTGCCTCAGACCCCGACCGTACGGTCCGTTCCTCCTTCCGCGCCCGGCTCGGCGCCGAGCAGCACCCGGTGGTCAGCGCCGCCCTGGTCCTCGCCACCGCCGAAGCCACCCGCGCCCACCCCCACGCGCCGGCCATCGCGTGGATGCGGGAGCTGTGGCGGGACCGGACACAAGCGCCCGAGGTCCGGCTGGCCGCTGCGATCGGCTGGCTCTGCCTCACCGACGAGCCCGTCCCCGACGACATGCGCACCGCCGTCGACGACCTCGCCACCGACGAACACGCCCACACCATGGACGACTTGCCCTGGATGGCCAACGCCGGGGGATCCCACGAGAGCGGACTGCAACGCTGCGTCCGAACGATGCTCCACCCTGACCAGCCCGATCCCGAGGATCAAGACGACCTGTGGGCCTCGCCTCCGCCGGCGCTCGCTCCGTCGCCGCCCGCGCCCCCGACGTAGACCTTGATCCTGTTCCCCGGCTGTGCAGAACAGGGCGAGCATGACGGGTTTGATCCAGGCGGGGGTGAAGTCGAGATGGGCTTCGATTATGCGGTGCAGGGAGCCGGCCCTGGTCGAGTGAGGCGTGTCCCTGGCGGCTGACCGGGAACTTCGAAGGAGAGAGGGTGCTTGCCCTGCCCCGGGCGGACGTTGTGCTGTCTCCACCAGCGGCTACCGAGCGCCCGAGCCTGCGTGTCCGGCAGAGAGCTGATGTGCTGGCGATCTTCCGCTTCTACTCAGACGAGGAGATCGATTTCGACGTTGATCTGCGCGAGTTGCAGGGGAAGGAGCGACCTGATGTTCTCTGCGGCTTCCAGTGGGAAAGCAGGCGGCGGTCGGCTAAGCCGGTGGTGATGCATCCGGAGGTGCACATGGTCATCCGGTGCTCGGGTTCGATGTCGAAGCTGATCGAGTCGTGCTCAAAGCGGAGTCACTGGCCAGGTGACTGCGGCTGAGCGCCCGGGTTCGTGGAGAGTACGGAGCAGCACCCGTTCAGCATCCGAGGCGGTGCGCAAGGCGGAACAGATCTGCCAGGTGCAGCACCCGTCCCTCGAATCCTGGGAGGGGAACGTGGAGGGTTCGGGTCCAGCGTGCGGGGATGGCATCCAGCCCGTAGTACGCCCCCGCGAGGCCTCCGGTCACCGCGGCGACGGTGTCCGTGTCGCCGCCGAGGTCGATCGCCGCGCGTATCGCGTCTTCGAAGCCGGCGGTGGTGCGCAGGGCCCAGACGGCGGAGCCCAGACAGGGCCAGACGGCACCGTTGAACTCGGTCGCCTGATCGGGGTGCCAGTCGGGCGCGAGGACGGTGGCGTAGCGGCTGCGGTGGTCGGGGTGGACAAGGGCCAGGATGTCCGGGAGCGCGGCGAGCGGGTCGGTGTCCTCGAACATGAGGCGGATGAGTTCGTGGAAGATCGCGGTGCCTTCCCAGGCCGCGCGGTCTCCGTGGGTGAGGGCGGCGATACGGTGCGCCGCGTCCATGGTCGCTTCCCGGCCGGCGGGTGCGAAGTGAACCGCGGAGGTAGATGCCCGCATCAAAGAGCCGTTGCCCGCTGCTCGTTGGTTGACCTGGAAATGATGCGCAGCGGCGAGGTCCCAGGGCATGCCGTTGGTCAGGACGTCTTCGGTCTGCAAGCCGATGTCCTTGGGGTCTGATGCCGCCCACCGCTGGAAGCGGGCGAAGATGTCCGGCAGATCCAGTCCGCTCCGCTCCAGCAGGGACTCCCCGACCAGGACGGCCATCTGCGTGTCGTCAGTGGCCTCGCCGGGGTCCCAGCCGCCGCCTCCGCACATCTCGCCACCGGCTCCAGCCGCGGGAAACCGCGCGGAGAACGCTCCCGGGGGGCCAAACTCGAAGGGTGCGCCCAGGGCGTCGCCCACCGCTGAGCCGACGACCGCGCCGGCCGCTCGCTGACTACGCTTCATTCGCGAAGGCTATCCGTGCCGCGCCGACGGCCACGCGGCCCTACTTCCTTCCCCGGCTCTCCGAACCATCGGCGTCGAGTGCGTCTCGTCGTCTACGGAGGTGCACCGCTTGGGACACCGTGGGTCTGAGACACCTTCACAGGTCACATAACGCCGTCCAGGACCACTCCGGCCGACTGACGGATCGCGGCCACGGCCAGGTCCATTCAGACCTCCGTGACATCGCCGTCTGCCCGCGACTGCAGGCGTACACCGTCCCCGGTACGGCACAGCACTGTCCGGTGTTCGTCGCTCTCCAGATGCCGGTGAGTCTCAGGAGACCGAAGTGACCTGACTGGTGTCCTTGGGCGGTGGGGGAGTGCTCCGATGTCGCTCCGGGTTACGCGAACCGTTCGTGGTCGGCCAGTACCGCGTCGATCACACGGAGATGAAGGGCGGCTCGCTCGTCCTTCGGATCGGAGCACTGGGTCAGCGTCAGCAGGGACTTCCACAGCGCCCAGCCCCTGGCCCTGGCCCAGGTGCCGTCATCCTGGCCGAGCGTGTGCCGGAATGCCTCGCGGCTCTCCTTGCGGAGCATTGTCCAGGCGATGACGAGATCGCAGGCGGGGTCGCCGATGCCCGAGGTGCCGAAGTCGATGACGGCCGACAGCTTGCCATCGGTGACAAGGAGGTTGTTGCCGCCGATGTCGCCGTGGAACCACACCGGCGTTCCACGCCACTGGGAATCGAGTGCCGCTTGCCAGGTCTCGGTGGCCCTCATGGTGTCGATCCGGCCGCTCAGGGCCGTGATGCAGCGACGCGTCTCGTCGTCGTAGTGCGTGGGTGACGCGCCACGATACCCGCTGTGCGCCCCGGCGAGAGGTCCACCCTCGGGGTCACAGCGCTGAAGGGCGAGGATGAACTCGGCGATGCCAGTGGCGAACTGGGTCATGTCGTCGATGCGTTCAGGAACAGCCGTCTCGCCGGGCAGCCAGCCGCGCACGGACCAGGGGTAGGGATATCCCACACCGGGCGCTCCCTTGGCCAGGACAGTGGGGACAGCCACCGGCAGCGCGGGGGCCAGACGAGGCAGCCAGTCGCATTCCTTGTCGACCGCAGGGGCGTAGCCGGCTGCGGTGGGCAGGCGAACCGTCATGCCGTCACCAAGGCGGTAGGTGCGGTTGTCCCAGCCGTCCACCGCCACCGGCACCACAGGCAGACCGCTCCACTGAGGGAACTGGGCGCTGATCAACCGCTTCACGAGCGCGGCGGTGATTCCCGCGCGCCCGTCCGGTACATCTGTAAGCACCCGCTGATCTTCACCGGTGAGGTCGTACCAGGCAAGTGATGAAGACCGTGTCCTATGTGGTGAGGCGGACGAGTCGTTTGTAGCAGCAGATGGCTGCGGCGAGTCCGAGGAAGGCCAGGTAGCCGCGGGGGTGGCGTTCGTAGCGGTGGTTGAGTCTTCGGTAGCCGGTCAGCCAGGACATCGTGCGCTCGATCACCCACCTTCGGCGTCCTGATCGTTCGCCGGATTCGATGATGACGCCGATCTTCTTTTCCTTCCTCGCGTCGCCCGAGTCCATGGGGTTCGTACCACGCGGCAGAATCAGCCGCCTTCACATCCTGTACGACCCGCGGGCCCTGATCGATGCGGAGCCCCCGCTCGACCGCGAGCCGTACGCATGCCGCATCACGGCGGTACGCGCATGGTTCGGCCCCGGACACCCGCACCGCGTCCGCCGCATCGTGCCGCGGCTGCCGGACCTCCGTGCTGCCGGACCTCCGTGCTGCCTGGGACGCCCCTGATCAGGATGTCGCCGCGGCGCGCCCGTACGTACGCTTCTGCCCGGGCCATCCAGGACCGGTGGTCGCCCCGGACCGCCGCTCCGGCGCCGTGCGGGTCGTCGGCAACGAACTGCACGTGGTCCGGGTGCTGGGCCGCTTTCAACGGCGGTCGCCAGCCTGTAAGTTGCAAGCCTCTTATGGGAGGCGGCAATGCGTAAACGCGTCACGCGCGGCTCCGGCCGCGACGACAGCATCAAGCTCCCGGAGCCCGGAGATCTGATCTTCGTCTACGACGGAGGCCCCGGCCTGGTCACCCGACTCGAAGGCTGGGCTCTCAGCGTGACCGACCTGGCGTTCGGAGAGGCCCCCGAGGCCGTGCGCGACCGTAAGGTCGCGGTCTTCCGCACTCCCGCCGGCGAACTCGACATCGCCACCTCCGTGACGCCGCTCGCCGTCGTGGAGACATCGTGGCACCTCGTCAGCCCGGCCGGTGACATCGTCAACAGCGGGCCCCACAGCCTCTACCGCGCCCAGCCGTCCAACCCGTTGACCGAATCCGACGGCATCCACGACTCGGGCCTCCTCCAGGCGTCCATCGGGGCCCACCCCGTGTACGGCGTCCCCGCCACCTCGCGGCGTGCCTCGACCGTCGACACCCCCGGGACACCCGAGCCCGAGGACGCAGGCTTCACCGGCGCCTCCGGCGGCCAATACGTCTGGTTCATTCCGGAACCCGGCCGGATCGGCGCACCCACCCCTCGTGACATCCAGCCCGGCTGACTCCCCACGGCGGAGGCCCCTCACCCGGCACGACATCCGCCCGACAGTCCGCCCGTTCGGCCCCGTGATCGGATTCCGTCGGCAGGACGGACCGGTCCACCGAACGCCGGGGCGACTGCTGGCCCGGGGCGACGGCAACGCCTCAGCAGACGGACACAGGCCGTGAACGGCCGCCCCGGTGGTGTGGGCGCGCGTACCGCGTACGGGGGGAGGAAGGACGGCCATCGTGGACGTCGTCCTCTTCGAGCGGCTCGACCGAGGCGAGGGCATCGGCGCCACCGACAAAGTCGCCTCCCCGGCGCGGAGGTGGCGTGACCCGCCGTTACCGCCTCCCGTACGCCCCGCCCGCCGAGCGGGCCCGCCTCCGGCGCTGCTCCTGCGGGCACGCCGGGGGCTTTCTCATGCCGACGCCGTGACAAGCTGGTTGGGGCCTGGTCGAGGGAGTTCGAACCAGCGCCGCCGAGGCAGACTAGGCTCACCACCGTGTCCGATCCAGCCCCTGACCCGCGTATGCAGTCCTTGATCAACCAGCTCCGGCCGGGTGCCGTGAGAGCGGTGAGGGTCACCGGGTTTGACGGATCCGACGTCTTGGTGCGGCTCGTAGACGCCGACAACGACGGCGAGAAAGCCGAGATCGCTCGGATTCCTCGACAGGAGGCGTCGATGCGTCGGATGGAACATCCGTCCGAGCTGTTTGAGGTCGGTCAGGAGATCAACGCCGAAGAGATCGGCCGTTGGCGCGAAGGTCAGCTTCACCTCTCCGCCAGGGCCTGCGAGATTCCGGCTCTGCGGTCTTTCCTCCTCGCCTTCGAACGAGGGCAGGTCGTGGCCGGGACGGTCGCCGCCGTTCACAACTTCGGGGTCTTCGTTCACGTTGATGGCGAACCGGACGGCCTCTGCACCGGCTTCATCCGGGTACCGGACCTGACGTGGGGCTGGATCAACCACCCTTCCGAGGCGGTCGAAGCGGGTCGGCGGATCACCGCTGAGGTGATCATTGCCGAGACTCGGACCGGACAGGTCACGCTCTCGCCGAAGGCTCTCCAGGATGATCCGCTCACTCGGTTTGTGGATCAGGTCGGCCGGGTCCTCACCGGGTCCATCGCGAAGATCGTTCCTTTTGGCGTGTTCGTGCAGCTCGCTCCCGACGTTCTGGGGTTCCTTCATCTCTCGGAGTTGGCCGACGAGTCGGTCGACACCCCCGACGAGCTCGTCGACGAGGGCGAGCTGATCAGGGTGAAGGTCGCCGAGGTCGACCTCCGGCGCCACCGGGTTCGACTGAGTGTCGCCGAGGTCGCGGATGGAACCTCGGGATCTGGTGCCCGGCCAGCCTACGACCGCGGGCGTACGTGTTCCGCCTACCTCAAGACATGCGATTGATGAGCGGTGTGTTGAGCGAATCAATGCGCGATTGAAGTACTGTGGGGAAGGGAGGTGCCCTCTGTGTCTACTGAGAACGAGTTGTTCAGCGCGGTCGATGCGCTGCTGGAGCAGGTCGCGCAGGATGATCTTCCGGCTCCTGCGGAGCGGAAGCGTCTGCGCGAGGTGGCGGGGCTGAGTCAGGCGCAGATCGCCGCGGCGCTCGACGCGCGCCGCGAGGCTGTCGGGAACTGGGAGAGCGGGCGGACCGAGCCGAGGCCGCCGAAACGCGCCGCCTACGCCCGGCTCCTGGAGGGCCTCGCCGCCCGCTTCCCCGCCCCCGACGCCGACGTACCTGTCGCTGCCCCGGCGCAAGTCGTCCCGGAGACGTTCACCAGCCCGGCCCCGGAGCCGACCTCTGGCCCCGTCCCGGAGCCGACCCCTGCCCCCGCCCGGGAGCCGACCCCTGCCGCGCCCGTCGTCGTATCGTCCTCCCGTCCGGCGGCGAACAGCACCACCACCAGGTCGTCGAACGCGACGTCGCAGCGTCCGGGTGCGAAGAAGGCGGTGGCGAAGAAGACCACGGCCGCCGCAGCCGCCGCTGACCCGAGGTTCGAGAACGGCCCGCTCGCGGTCATCGACGTCGACGAGGGCGGGCAGGTGTCGGCGTACTGCGTCGGGGGCCTGGTCCTGGACGTGCCCGCCAAGTCGATCCCGGCGCTGGTCGACTGGACACTGGCCGAGGCGCGGCTGGGGCAGGGGCGGCTGCACCGCAACGGCCGCGACGCCGACCCGATCCTCGTCCTCACCGCGTCCGCGCTGGAACGCTACGGCCTGCCCACCGTCCTGTCGGAGGAGGAGCGCAGAGCGAGCCGGCTTCCCGACAGCCACAAGGTGGTCAAGCAGATCGCCAAGGCCGGCCTCCAGCTCACCCAGCGCGGCTTCGGCCCGTGGGCCCGCCTCTTCCGCGACCCAGAAGGCGCGAGGCGCCGCTGCGTCCAGCTGTGCGTCCTGCCCTGGAACGCCCTGGACGCGCGAGAGTGGGACAGGAAGGACGCCCCGCAGCTGCCGTCGATGCACCCGGCCGACCTCGCCCAATACCTCGGCCTCTACGCGCAGCGCGTGATGACGCCACGTGGCACCACCGCGACGACGGGTCTGGAGCTGATGGTCGCGCTGCGCCCGCCGACCCGCGCGGAGAAGGACCCGGCCGACGGAGAGTTCAAGCGGGCCCTCAACGCCGACGCGCTCACCCAGGTCTACGACATGGTGGAGTGCGAGGTCCCCGACGAACACCCGGTCCTCAAGAGGAGGTTCGCCCGCCATCACCAGCGGACTCCGGCGGAGATGCTGCTGGAGGAGCCCTACGACTGGTGCCGGCCGCTGACCGACGAGGAGTGCATGGTCCCGTACCTGGTCGCGGTGGACATCAACATGTCGTTCGCCGCGGCGGCGAACGGGCTCACCGTCGGGCTGAACGGACCGACCCACCTGACCGGGAATCCAACGTTCGACGCGACGCTGCCCGGCTCATGGCTGGTCGACCTCTCCCACGTGGACCTGTCCCGTGTCCCGGTCAACGGTCGTACGGTCGACGGCGACCGGCTCCCGTCGCCGTTCACGCCGAAGGGCGACCGCCCCACCGGACCGGCCTGGTACGCCACGCCGACCGTCGCCTACGCGGTGGAGCTGGGCTTCGAGGTCGCGCCGGTCGAGGCGTACGTGCGTACGCGGGCCGGCCGCTACCTGGACTCCTGGTACAAGCGGCTGCGCGACGCCTACGTCGTCACGATGGCCGACATGGGCGTCACCACCGACCTCGGCGGGAGCGAGTTCCTGGAGGCGATGGCGCGGCGCAAGGATGTCGACCCGGCGATGGCGTTGCTGGAGACCGCGATCAAGGCGACGGCGAAGGGCGGCATCGGCAAGCTGCGGCAGCGCAGCCGGGGCCAGGTGCCGTACTACGAGCCCTACCCGGCGCTGAAGCGGGAGACGTGGCGCCCCGACATCCGCGCCGCAGTCCTCGCCAACCAGCGCGTGGGCCTGCACCGCAAGCTGATGAAGACGGCGGCCGCGGCCGATCTGTACCCGACGTCGATCGGCACCGACGCGATCGTCTACCCCTCGCCCGGACCGTCCCCGTTGGACATCCTGCCGCACACGCCGGAGGGCAGGCCCGTGCCGGGCACGTTCCGGCTCGGGGTCTCGCCCGGGATGGTCAAATGGCAGGGCACCCGGACCGTCCTGTGGGCGGAGGAGCAGTTCGAGGAGCGTGGTGAGGTCTTCAACATCGCCAACCTGATCAAGACCGACCCGAGCGCCGGAGAGGGGGAGTAGGTCATGGTCGACTCGCTCGGGGAGAGCCTGGACCGCGCGCTGGAGGGGGCGTTCACCCGCCGCGTCCCGCAGTCCGCCCAGGCGCAGATGAGGTACCTGGTCAAGCAGCTCAAGGGCACCAAGGCCGTCGCTCAGGCGCTCGGGATCTCCCAGCGCACCGTGGAACGGTACGTCAAGGGTCAGCTGAAGCGGCCCCGCCGGGACCTCCGCGGCCGGATGGAGGGCGAGGTCAGGAAGCGGTGGCAGCCGCAGATCAAGGCGAAAGCGCGGAAGAAGGCGGCCTCGACCGACGGGATCGTCGTCTCCACCCGCGCCCGCTTCGGGTTCACCGCCGCCCCGGGCACGACCGATGACGCGCGTGTCCGCGACATCACCCAGGCTCTGCCCCCCGAGTTCGCCGACCGGCTGTTCACCGCCCAGGAACAGGGCGCGAACGAGCGGCAGCTCCAGCAGATCGCGGCCGACGGTCTCGCCCAGATGTACTTCCGCGCCGACAACAGCCGCGCACGCGGCCTCGGGGTGGAGTTCACCGACGTGGAGCACATCCAGATCGACCTCTAGCAGACCAGCTCGTAGCAAGCGCTTGGCCCCCGGCTGAGTCGAAGCGCGATATCCGTCACCACGACCGGCTCTCTGTCACCAGCTCTTCCGGACAGGGTGTGCGCAGGGCTGGAAAGCCGTGCCGGAACCCGTGAGCTGTGGCGTTCCGCGACAGTGGACCGGGTCGGTGGAGCCGGTGTGACTCCAGTGGTCATCCGAGACTCATCGGTTGCTCGTTTGTGCAACCTACTTCGACGACCCGGCGTCCAGTTCAATGACGGACGGCTGCCGATCACCCGGGAGGGCACGTGGCGAAGAAGGACGGGACAACGGAAGCGGCGGGGGAGAAGGACCGCGAGAAGTGGATGGCGCGTTTCCAGGTACGGCTGGCCATGCAGCCGGGCGTGGACCGGGCAGTGGTGCTCCAGGCGGTCAAGGAGGTCACGGCGCACTGCGCGGAAACGGGAGAGCACCCGCGGACCGCTTTCGGCGTTGCGGACGACTATGCCGTGCAGGTCGCCGCGCGGCTGGTGCCGGCCGACCGGGCGGCTCGCGTGAGGCGGCACGACGCCGCGGTGGACGCGCTCGGCTCCGTGCTGAAAAAGGCCAGGGACGTCACGGGTCTGTGACTGGTTGACGGGACTTCCGCCACGGTCCGGCGCACGGGTTCTGACGCAGCCTCCATCCGTCGGGGCTATGGGGCAGCTCAGGCGATTGACGGAGCGTCGGAGGCGGTGACACCGGTTGCGCTCTGCGCGCCGCTGTTGGCAACGGCGTGCCGCTCCCGTGGCAACCGTCGTGCTTCGCCCGGTCGACGCCGCAGGTGACACGTACCGTGCTTCGGCTCAGGACGCCGGTTCGTGGCCCCTGGCACATGCTGTCGCCGGGTCGGCCGGCAGCGGCCTTCTCTGCGGCGCGTGTCTTCTTGGCCCGCTGCTGGTCCTCGTACATCACGTCTCAGCGCCTCCAACCGGGCGAGCGCCCCCACCCTGTCGTCCCTCCTCACCGCGCTGTCGGCGAACTTCAACAGCAGCTCCACCATCGCGTGGCTCATCCAGCGCCCCAGTTCCGCCTCGTCCAGCAGCTCCGGGCCGCCGGCCGTCATCACGACCAAGGCCGGCCCCGGGCCCCTGCCCCCGAGCCGTGAGAGAGCGCTTGGGCGGCCTCGTTGTCGTCGGTGTGCTGATCACATGACCGGCGACGACGTACGGCAGACGACCCGGACACGTACCAAGATCGGCCAGGGCCTCGCCCGTGCGGAGCGCACTCTGTTCACCCGGCCCGGGATCAAGCGAGGGCGGCGGCGAGCAGGGTGAAGGCGGCCATCAGGATGGCGACCCGGACGTAGTGGTAGCGGTCCCAGCGGTTCATCTGCTCCTTCCAGTCGTCGGGCCGGTTGTCAGGGGTCCATGTCTTGCCCCGGTTGTTGATCGGGACGAGCAGCAGGACCGACATGATCACGCTGAGGATCAGCAACGCACCAGCGGTGACGACCAGGCCGATGCCGGGGCGATGCCATCCGGCGATGGCCCAGACGGCGCTCAGGACGAGCGAGCTGATGTACCAGACCGGCATGACGGAGCCGAGCATGCGGCCCCCGTGCGCGCGGCCGAGCTGGCCGCTGTCCTCCGGGAGGGCATCGAGGATCCGGTTGATGACGAAGGCGACGGCGAACTCCACCCCCACCATCAGGCCTACGACCACGACGGTGAAGACCCCGAGTGCGTTGAGCATGATGACCCCTCCTGGGATCTAGCGCTGCTAGATGACGAGGTAACGCTAGCGCTGCTTTCGCTCGTATGTCTAGCGGTGCTAGGGTCGGGTCATGTCGGTACAGGAACGCAAGGAACGCGAACGGGCGGCCCGTGAGTGCCTCATCGTGGCGACAGCCCGCGAACTCGCCGAGCAGCAGGGCTGGGACGCGGTCACCACCCGTCGGCTCGCGGAGCGCATCGAATACAGTCAGCCCGTCCTGTACAGCCACTTCCGCGGCAAGCGCGAGATCATCGGCGCCGTCGCCCTGGAGGGCGCCGCCGAGATGGCCTCGGCGCTGCGGGCCGCCACCGCGGCCGCGGACGGCCCCCACGCCCGGGTCACCGCCCTCGCTCGTACCTACCTCGACTTCGCCGAACGCAATCCGGCGGTCTACGACTCCATGTTCCAGCTCGACGGCGGTCTGGCCTTCGCGGCCGAGGACACCCCGGAACCGCTGAAGGACGCCTTCGCCGCGCTGCTGGAAAGCCTCGGCGAGGTCGCCGGGGACGGCGTCCACCCGGGACTGTTCACCGAGGTGTTCTGGGCATCCCTGCACGGGCTGGCGACGCTGACCCGGGCGGGACGGCTGCCGCCGGCGGAAACCGCGCGGAGGGTGGAGCTGCTGGTGGCGCGGCTCGCCATCGTCTGACACGCCGTCCGGGCGGACGGGCTTCAGCACTCCGGGGCGGCAGCCGGTGATTCGCACGGATCCGCACCGCCCTCGGAGCCCAGGCCCCCTGGGCCGCGATCTCCGCGGACGACGAACACCGCCCCGCCGAAGCCGACGTATGGGAGCGCATCGCGCAGCTGCTCGCCGCCACCCCTGGGACCCTCCGCCCGGAGGTCGACTCCGTCTGCGCCCATCCAGGGGACCGATGCGAGGCGTCCACCCTGAGCGAGAGCGTGAGGGGAAGCAGGATCCGCTGAAAGTGCGTGCGCCTCTGCCGGACGGTGCGCTTTCCGTCCGGTGCGGGCGTCCGGTCGCGCGGCGGATCCCGTTGGAACGACAGGCCGTGACGCGCCCTCGGCGGGTCGGTTCCGTCGTACAGGACACCCCGGTGCGCGCGGAACTGTTCCTCGCCGGTCATCTGCGGATGGGCACGCGCCTCACCGCTCGCTCCGCTCCTCGGTATAGTGACCGGCCTTCTCCTGCGCCGCACGGGGTGGTGCAACTCCGGTCAGGCGTAAGGAGTCCCGGGAAACAGCTCACGGCCCGGCCCGCCATGAGTACACTCCGTAACTGTCCGGCGACCATGCGTGGAGTGGGGAGCGGTATGGGGAACGGAGCGGGGGAGGGGGTGCCGGTGACGCCCGAAGCCGGGTACAAGGTCGCCGACCGCTACCTTCTGCGGGAACTCGTCGGCAAAGGCGGGATGGGGGTCGTCTGGCAGGCGTGGGACGAGAAGCTGAGGCGGCGCGTCGCGGTCAAGTGCGCCCGCCCGGGCGACAACGAGGCCGCGAAACGGCTTGAGAAGGAGGCACAGCTCGCGGCGCGGCTGCATCACGCGAACATCGTGCCGGTCTTCGATTTCGTCGAGGAGGAGGCCTGCTGGATCGTGATGGAGTTCGTGCCCTCGCGCAGTCTCGCGCAGGTCGTGACCGAGGACGGATTGCTCACGCCCGAAGCAGCCGGGTCCGTGGGGTGCCAGATCGCGGCGGCGCTGGCGAAGTCCCATGCCGAGGGTGTGGTGCACGGTGATGTCACACCGGAGAACATCCTCGTCACGGATGACGGTGTCGCCCGGCTGATGGACTTCGGGATCGCGCGAGCCCTGTGGAGCGACGTCACAGAGACACAGACGGTGTCGGGCACGGTGCGCGGCAAGCCCAAGTACCTGGCACCCGAGCTGGCCAGGGGGCGGACGGCGGACGAGAAGGCCGACGTGTTCTCCCTGGGGGCGAGCCTGTTCGCGGCCGTCGAGGGCCGCTCGCCCTACGGGGAGGCCGGGAACGCCCTTGAGTATCTGGCCCGGGCGGTCGAGGAGCACATCGAGCCGGCGGAGCGGGCGGGGCCGCTGACCGCTCCGCTGACGGCGTTGCTGGAGGTGGACCCCCGGCGCCGCCCGAACGCCGCCGAGGCCCACCGGCTGTTGACGCGGGCCGCCCCACCGCCCCCGCAGGTCCGGGCGAAGCTGCACGACGGCCGCACACTGGCCCTGACTCTTCCCCTCCAGTCTCTCGTGGGCCGGCTGCCGAGGTCCGTGCGGCGCCGGCGCCGTCCGCTGGCGGTCGTATGGGGGGTGCTGGTCCTGGCGAGCGCCATCACGGCCGGCCTCCTCGTCCGTGCGGGCGACGGCAGCGGGAGCGACACGACCTCCTCGGACCAGAAGCCCCCGGCGACCGCGGGGCTGGCCGGCACCATCGGCGACACCCGTGGCGCGGACCCATGCACGCTTCTCGACTCCGCCTCCCTGAGCCGCTTCGGAGACACGCGACTGGTCTCGGACTACGGGGAGTTCAACAGATGCGACGTCCTGGTACGGAATGACGGAGGCGACGAAGTCGCCGACGCTCAGGTCTACTTGGACGCGGAGCCGGCCGAGTTCGACAGCGCCGTGCCCACGCGCAGGGTCGGCAACATCACGGTCGCCTCGTTCGAGCGGGAGGAGGACGCCTGCGTACGCGTCCTCGCGACCGCCGACCACAGACAGATCCAGGTCATCGGGAAACAGCTCGACACCCCGGCGCCCGACCTGTGTGCACTGGCCGACGCCGCCACCGACCATGCGGTCGGTGTGCTGGACGACGCCCCGGTGCCCCGGCGCTCGTCACAACCGGCCGCCAACTCGCTGGCCCGGGTCGACGCCTGCGCACTGCTCGACCCCGCCACGCTCCGGCAGATCCCCGGCGTCGACGCACGTAACCAGCGGCGCGGCTTCGGCTCCTGGAGCTGCGGATGGACCAGCGACGACGGCGACAGCGAGGTCCGGGTGGAGTACAGCCGGGACAGCTCCATGGGGGACGAGGGCACGCCGACGGACATCGCAGGGACGAAAGGGTATCTGTGGCCGCAGGAGTCCAGCGACGACAGTTGCGACGTACGAACCCCGCACCGTACGTACACGAACTCCACCGGCGACCGCACCATCGAGCTGCTGCATTTGACCGTGTACTCCCCTCAACCCATCGACCAGCTCTGCAACAGCGCCAAGGCTCTCGCGGCGACCATCACGCGGAACATTGCGGAGCGACTGCCCGGCAAGTGAGATGACCGGGCCGGGGGACGTGTGAAGCCGCCGGGCGACGGGGCACATGAAGTGGTTCTGGCTCAGGTCTTCCGGGGGGTGACGCCCTGTCATAGCTCGACATCGAAAAGTGCACTGGGCAGTGACGGCGAAGCAAGGACTGTGCGAAGGCGGTTGAGGTCGGCTCGCCACTGCTTCCAGTCTTCTGGAACGACCCGGTTCGAGGCCGGCCCGGCCTCGTCGCTGATGATGCGAGGGCAGGCCTTGGCCGCGAGCGTCTGAAGATCCTTTAGTTCATCGGTCAAATCGGTGAGTTCCCGGTCGCAGGGGGTGCTCCCGGACTCTGCCCGCAGGGCATGCGCGGTATCGTCCGCGATCACGTCCCCGTCGCGCCAGAAGGTCTGTGCGGATGGGTCGGTGAAGACGAAGCGGGCCGTATGGGCGTTCCCGTAGGCGCCGTACATCGGCTGGTACAGGGCTCGTCCCAAAGTGTTGGCGCCGATGACGTTCAGGCGCCCGTTGAGGAATCAGGGCGGGTGTGGTCGTCATGGAGCCGAGGATGCGCTGTACGGAGGGGCGTATCCCTGCCGCACCGGTCCGGCGGCACGGCCGTATTCCCCCGCCGGACCGGATGAGATCCAGCAGGTGGGCGTGTTCGTCTTCGTCAAGACGCAGGGCGTGGCCGACACTCTGCAGGACGCTCTCGGACACTCCGCGCGCATCGCCGCGTTCGAGGCGGATGCAGTACTCGACACCGATCCCTGCCAGGGCGGCGACTCCTTCACGGCGCACTCGTCTCAGTCCCGTCCGGTGATGCCTCTGTCCGCTCCCATGCCGTATCCGCCGACTCATCTCGGCCTGCCACGAGCTCAATTACCGGATAGGCCTTGGTCGACCCGATGTCTGTTCCGGGCGGGTGGGGGTAGCGGGCGGGTATGGCCTCGATGAAGCGTGTGCGTATTTCTCTTGCTCCCCGTGCGGTGCGGCAACTGCGCCGAGTCCGTTCGGTGTATCTGGTCGGGATGATGTTGTCCGTACTGGGCCTCGTCCTGCAGTCGGGCAGGGAGGGCGGTGGCCGACAGTCGGAGATCGCCGCCGTGCTGGTGGCGGTGTTCACCGTGCTGCTCGGGCTGGCGCTGGTTCAGCTGTGGCGGTATCAGAGGAGTGTTCACTGCACTACGGCCCGGAAGCTGACCCGCTCGGTCTGAATGACGCCGGTCCGGCGTGATGCTGGTTCGCCGGTGTGCGTTCGTCGAGGTGGGTGAGGTCCGTCGGGTCCTGCGTTCCGCCGACGAAGCCCTTCTCGCCCGTGCACTCGACGGGCTGGACACCTCGCGCCTCGCCGAGCGGCTGCGAATGACGTCGCGTGACCTCCCACGGCGCCGTGTACCTGTCCGGTGCCCGCCGAGGGCGTACGTGAACTCCGGCTCGGCCGGTGTCCAGCCCGATGTCCTTCATCAGCGACACGACCACCGTCCGGCGTCCGGCGAAGGCTCGGGGCCGGGCCGCACGCTGCTGGAGCTTTCGGTCGCCCGCGCCCTCGGCCCAGCAGATCTGTCCGGCCTCGATCACCGTCACCCCGATCGCCCGGGGCGTCACCGAGTACTTCCCGAGCCACCACAGCGGACAGGGAGTTCGCAGAGCCATCGGCGGGGAGGGCCGGGCGGCCTCGTGAGGAATGCGGTTGCCGTGACGTACGCTCAGCTGATGGCCAAGTACTTCGACGTGCACCCCGAGAGTCCCCAGCGGCGCGCCATCAGCAGCGTGGCCGACGATATCCGTTCCGGCGCGCTCGTCGCGTATCCGACGGACTCCTGTTACGCCCTGGGGTGCCGGCTCGGCAGCCGCGACGGCATCGACCGGATCAGGTCGATCCGCGACCTCGACGGTCGCCACCACTTCACCCTGGTGTGCCAGAACTTCGCGCAGCTCGGGCGGTTCGTGCAGATCGACAACGACGTGTTCCGGACGATCAGGGCGGCGACGCCCGGCAGTTACACGTTCATCCTCCCGGCGACCAAGGAGGTGCCGCGCCAACTGCTGCACCCGAAGAAGAAGACGGTCGGCGTCCGGATTCCCGACCACGTCGTCACGCAGGCGCTGCTCACCGAGCTGGCGGAGCCGCTGCTCTCCAGCACCCTGCTGCTGCCGGGCGAGGAGGAACCGCTGACGCAGGGCTGGGAGATCAAGGAACGGCTCGACCACGTGGTGGATGCCGTGATCGACTCGGGCGACTGCGGCACCGAACCCACCACGGTGATCGACTTCTCGGGCGGCGACGTCGAGATCGTGCGGCGCGGCGCGGGCGACCCGACACCCTTCGAGTAGGGGCGCCGTCTCCCCGTCCCGACACCGGTTCGAGCCCTCGGCCGGGCCTCGCACCCGGCACGGTCGCCGCGCGCCGGACCCGGGACGGCACCCGGCGCGACTACGCGCCCCTCACCGTGGAGGGCGCGGGATGGCGCCGTACGGGGGCAGTGCGCTCTTCCGTGGCGCGTGCGCGCCGTCACGCCCACAGGGCGGATGCGGCGCGGTTCACGCGAGGCGTGCTGTCTCATCGGCGTGCCGGCCGCCCCACGACGGCGCCCGGAGGAAGACGTTTCCTCCCACGCCGTTCCGGCCGGTGATGACCTGGTGTCGCCGCGCAACTCCCTTTCCGTCTCCCAGTGATGCCGAGGCCGACGCGCCCTTTCTCGCAGTCATGGCGCTGGTCCACCTTCCGGTCCCGGAACGCACGCACCCGTCGCGAGACCAGCCGGATCCCGCATCGGCGCGTACACGGGCACTCGCTCACCCGTCCGCGGTGGAGCGGACCTCGCGGGCGGTGCTCCCGCTGGGGAAGCGCACGGCCATGCCCGCTCGACGAGGCTCCGGCACCCGGTGCCGCAGCGGCTTGGCCGCGAGCGTGACGGAGTCGGTGGGCGGGGGAGCGGCGGGAGCGTCCAACTGCTGCTGCGCCGACCACGCCGCGACGTGGGCCCGGGAGCGCAGCCCGAGCGTGGTGCGGATGTGCCGGATGTGGGTCTCGACGGTGCGCACCGACACATGCATACGGGCCGCGATCTGGCGGTTGGTGAGGCCCTCCACGATCAGCGCCGCCACATCCTGCTCGCGTCTGCTCAGCGGATGACCGGGCTGACTGGTCTTCGGCCCGCTCACCTCGTCGCCGAGCGCGAGAGCGAGCGCCTGCTGGTGGGACAGCGCGTAACCGGCCTCCAGCCACGCGGTGGCCCGGGCCGCCGGAAGGGCCTGGTACGCGATGTCGCGCGCCTCGCGGACCCGCTGTCGCCACCACGCGTCGCCCTGCCGGATTCCCCGCAGACCGATACGCATCCGTTCCGCGGCACCCAGCAGCCTCAGCTCCCGGTCGAAGCGTCCGGTACGGGCCGCGACCACGGCCGCGCCCTCGATCGCCTGCACGGTGTCGTCCCAGTGGAACGCGGGCGTGCGCAGCGTCTCGGCGAAGTACGCCTCCGCGGCCGGCAGGTCGTTCTTCTCCAGGGCCAGAGAACCCGCCGTCACCAGCACGGGATGCAGCCACCGGGGAACGGCACGGCGCAGTACCGGAAGAGCCCGGCCGATCTCACGCTCTGCCTCGCCCAGCTCGCCGCCGCGCACCTGGTGCCCGGCGATCATGCCCCGGCACAGTGCCGTCAACCAGTCCTGGCGCAGTCTGACACCGATGTCGAGGGCCTCGCGCACGTCGGTGCGGGCGGCCTCCGCTTCGTCCCGTGTCAGCCGGATCATTCCCCGGAGCAGGAGCAGCCGGCCCAGCAGCGGGGAGCGGCCGCGGCCGCGCTCCAGTTCCACCGCCTCGTCCGCGCGCCGGGCCGCCGCCTCGCCGTGCGCGTCCCGCCGGGCCAGGGAGGCCGCGGCCGCCAGGGCGACGCTCCGGTACACGGAGGTGGGCGCGGTGCCTGTCAGAGCGCGCGCCACGAGGTCGGCAGTGCGGGGCTGCTCGGTCACTTCCCCGGTCTCCACCGCCGCCAGCGCCCCGACCAGCAGGAGTTGCCGCTCGTCGGCGCCGGCGGCCAGCCGCTGCACCGCGTGCCGCAGGTTGACGCGTTCCTCCTCCCAGCGGGTCAGCGTCCCGGCGGGGACCACCGAATCGGCGTGCAGCGGCAGACACGTCGTGGTCAGCCACGCCACCAGCCGCTCGTAGGCGTCGGTGTCCTCGTGCTCGGCCAGGAGCTGTTCGTGGCCGAAGCGGCGCGTCGACTCCAGGATCCGGAACCGGGCCGTGCCGCCCGTACCGACCGGTTCGATGAGGGATTTCGCCTCCAGTCTGATGAGGATCTCGGGCACCGCGGCTGCGACCTCGGGGTCGTCGGCGGCGATCGTGGCGGCCGCGTCCGGCCCGAAGCCACCCGGCAGCACCGAGAGTTTGCGCAGCAGGCCTTGTTCCATGGGGGTCAGCAGGTCGTAGCCCCATTTCAGGGAGGCGTGCAGACTCTGGTGCCGTGCGTCGGCCAGGCGCCAGCCGTTCCTGAGCAGGGCGAGCTGGTCGTCGAGCCTGCCCCGTACCTCGGCCGGAGGGAAGACCCGGATCAGCCGGGCGGCCATCTCTATGGACAGGGGGAGCCCGTCGAGCCGGGTGCAGATCTCGCTCAGGTGGGGGGCGTTGGTCTGGGTGAGCTGGAAGTCGCGGGCCAGGGCCCTGGCCCGGTCGATGAAGAGCGTGACGGCTTCGGAGTGGTGGCATTCGGCGAGTACGTTCTCCGAGTCCGGGTCGGGCAGGGGCAGCCCGGTCACGGAGAAGACCGCCTCGCCCGGCAGCCGCAGCGACTCACGGCTGGTGGCCAGGACGCGCAGTCCCGGCCGACCTGGCAGGAGTGTGGTGAGTAACGAGCCGCAGGCCTCCAGGACGTGTTCGCAGTCGTCGAGGACGAGCAGCTGGTCCCGGTCCGTCGTCTCCGCCCCGTCCGTCGTCTCGTCCAGGGCGGACAGTACCTGCCGGCGTATCGCGCCGGGGTCGCCGAGCGGGCTGAGCCTGACCACCACGACGTCGTAGCGCCGGCTGCGGGACTGCTGGCTGGCGAACTCCAGGGCCAGCCTGGTCTTGCCCGCGCCGGCCGGCCCCGTCAGGGTCAGCAGCCTTACTTTGGGCAGCATCTGCGCCAGTTCGACCAGTTCTTCGGTCCGGCCCACGAAGCTGCTCAACTGGGTGAGCGGCTCGCAGCCGAACGAGGTGTCCATACTTCCGGAACGTTGTCGCAGCCGGTAGGAGCGCTGCCGACACGCGTTGGAACAGTACCGGGCGCGGGGCGTTGCCGAGCCGGACCGTTTGGGGCCGGGTATCGGTTCGCCACAGGTTTCGCACATTGTGGGGGAGAGCCGTGAGTCAGGATGACTGTGTTGCGGCTGGTGCTGTTGTGGCATGAGGCTCTCATACCCTTCGAGGCGACCGCTCTAGCGGACATCAGCCGAGTACTTGGTACTGCAACGGTCCTTGTCGTGTGTGCGCGGGCTGCCGAGAATTATTCCGGTGTTGTTGCCGGGGGCGGCCGCGGCCCCGGTGCCGACGGCCGCCGTGGCGGTGTGAGCAGGGCGGGGTCTTTTCCGGACCGTGTGCCGAGAACGCACGGAGTTCGCTCAGTTATCTGATTCTCGTGGGTCCGGGTCGGTCGGTGACGCGGCAATTCTTTGCGATCTCTTGGCGTTCTGTTCCCGGGCCCGCAGCACGGCCAGGCAGGCATGGGCGGCCATGGCCAACGTCATGTGGCGGTGCCAGCCGGGATAGCGGCGCACCTGGTAGTCGTCCAGCCCGCATTCCTGCCGGGCGGTCCGGAAGCACTCCTCCAGCGCTCCCCGGCTGTCGACCACGCGGATCAGCTCGTCCAGGCCGGTGCGGGTCTGGCAGTAGACGATGTAGTAGACGATGTTCTCCGGTCTGCCCACCGCGCGCCGGGCCAGGGCCCAGTGCGTCCGGTCGGCGCGGTGCCAGGGACGGATCTCGACCCGGGCCCAGTCGGCCATCCGTCTGCCGCAGGCCTCGTCCTCGTACGGGCGGCGTTCCCACTGGTCGCGCGGCAGTTCGTCGAAGAGGTCATGGACGGGATGGTCGACGGCCCAGCGGGTGACGACGGTCTCGTGCCGGGTGGTGGCCATGATGTGAAAGACATCGGCCTCCTCCAGTTCCAGCCGCCAGCTCCTGCTGAACCCGTAGTCGGCGTCCGCGGTCACCCACAGGAAAGGGACGCCGTCCGTGATCGCGCGCCAGACCATCGCCCGCGCGAGGGCCGGCTTGGTCTGGAAGAGGGTGTCGTCGCTGATGCCTGCCCGGCGGCACCGCTGCCGGTCGTCCGTCCAAGCGGTCGGCAGGTACAGCCGTCGGTCGATCAGCGTGCGGCCGTGTCGGCAGACGTAGGCCAGGAAGATGCCTATCTGACAGTTCTCCGTCCGTCCCGTGGCGCCGGAGTGCTGACGCTGCACACCGGCCGACCGGGCGCCCTTCTTGAGGAAGTCGGTGTCGTCCACGACGAGCACGGCGTCCCGGTCGCCGAGGTGGTCGACGATGTACCCCCGTACGTCGTCGAGGACTTCGTCGGCGTCCCACTCGATCCGGTTCAGCAGCCGGTGGATACGGTCGGGCGCGGCATGGCCGGCCTGTTCGGCCAGCGTCCAGCCGTTCTTGCGCGCCAGCGGGGCGAGCAGTCCCTGAATGTAGGCGAGCGCCGACTCGCGCGGCTCGCTGCGTGCGAAGCGATGTGTGAACCGCGCGTGGAGCCGATCCAACTCGCCTGTCCACCAGAAGGCGTCAGCTTGGTCACCACCCATGTTCCGATCAACGATGAACGGGGTGGCCCGCCTTGGCAAGTACCGTTGCAGCATCAATTGCCGACCGGGGACCGTACCCGGCCAGGACAGGGGAACTGCCGTGGCCGGGAGCCCAGTTCACACTGGCGGGCGGGGCCTGGCGTGCGACACCCGGCTCGGCCCGGTCGGCACCGGCTTCCCCGCTCCCGACGCCCTGCGCCGCTCCACCGTCGCGCTCGAACAGGACGCGTCCTGCCGCGCGATCGACGAGGCGGTGGTCGCGCGACGCCTGCCGCGTCCTCGCGGCGGCCCGGGACGGACCGTGGCTCTCCGGCGAGGGATACCGCTGCGGCACCCCGTACCGGGGCCTTGCCGCCGAGGAGCCGCAGCCTCGGCCGGCGACCATGTGACCGGCGACGCGACCGACGACAGCGCGTCTCCACGGCCGCCCCGCCCTGCCCCGCCTGCCGCGCCCGCCCGCCGCTGTCGCGCCGGTGGCGGGACAAGGACGGTGGGGGAGTCGGGACGAGCGCGTAACGGTGGCAAGTACGGAGGTCGCACCCGGTCGGACCCGGCACACTCAGCGGTCACCGCGGCTGTGCGTGCTGGTGCGGGCAGGCGCTCCGGGGAAGGGCCACTGCCGGGCCCGTCCGACCGAGCCGAAGGGAACAGCCCCATGGCACCAACCGTCCCGCCCGAGAGCCCGTGGTTCCGGCGGTTCCATCCGCGCCCGGACGCACGGACCGCCCTGGTGTGCCTACCGCACGCCGGAGGCTCTGCGAACGCCTACTTCTCCCTGTCGCAACGGCTCCCCGACGACATCGAGGTACTGGCGACCCAGTACCCCGGACGCCAGAACCGGTTGCGCGAAACCTGTCTGGGATCCGCCCAGGAACTCGCCCGCGGTGCCTTCGAGGACCTGGGGCCGGAGATCGCGGGACGTTCGTTCGCGGTGTTCGGGCACAGCATGGGCGCCGCCGTCGCCTTCGAACTGACCCGGCTCCTCGAACGGGAGGGGCCGGCCGCGCCGGGCACCCTGTTCGTCTCCGGCCGCCGAGCTCCGTCGATCAAGAGCGACCGGGGCGTACACCTCCGCGACGACGAGGGCATTGTGGCGGAGATGAGGGCCCTGGGAGGCACGGACGTCGGCATCCTCGACGAACCCGAACTGCTGAGCCTCGCCCTGCCGTCGGTCCGCGCGGACTACGCCGTCGCGGAGACCTACGCCCCCGGCCCCGACGCCGTCGTACGGTGTGACGTGATCGTGCTCACGGGGGACCAGGACCCACATGTCCCGCTCGACGACGCGGCCGCCTGGCGTGGCCACACCACGGGCGCCTTCGACCTGAAGGTGTTCTCCGGCGGCCACTTCTTCCTCGCCGACGACGAGCCCGAGATCGCCACGCTCGTCACCGAGACCCTGCGGGCCACCGCCCGCCCCGGCAGCGCCGCCCACTGAGGGCGGGGCACTCGCCGGTCCCGGCTCCGCGGCGACGGACGCGCCGGGCATCCGCTCTCCGACAGGAAGGACGTCATCCTCGCGGCGCTGTCCGACGCCGGGGGCGGGGTCACGCCCGCCGAGGTGTCGACGCCTCGACGGGCGGCCACGCGTGAACTCGTCAGGAGCGGTGTTCGGCAGTCACGGTGATCGCTGCGGCAGGACACAGCGCGACGGCTGCCCGTACCACCGTCCCACGGTCTCCGGGGGACGGTACGGACGGTACGGGGCGCAGGGTGGCCACCCCGCCGTCGTCCTCACGCCGGCCGAGGACCTCGTCGACCGTCAACGCGCACCTGACGCCGATGCGGCGCCCGGCGTACGCGGCCACTCCCCGTCGCTCACGCGTCCCAGGCGACCGGCAGACTCTTGACACCGTGGATGTCCGAGATCTCCGGGCGCAGGGCGATCTCCTCGGCGGGCACGGCCAGACGCAGCGTGGGGAAGCGGTTGATCAGCGCGGGGAACGCGACGCGCATCTCCACCCGGGCGAGCTGTTGCCCCAGGCACTGGTGGATGCCGTGTCCGAAAGCCACGTGCCGGCCCTCCTGCCGGTGCAGGTCGAGCACGTGGGGGTCGGCGAACTGGTCGGGGTCACGGTTGGCCGTGTTGTAGGAGAGGATCAGCGGTGAACCCGCCTTGATGGTGTGGCCGCCCAGTTCGACGTCCTCCAGCGCGGTCCGCATGAACGTCTTGCCGACGCTCAGATAGCGCAGCAGTTCCTCCACGGCCGGGTCGGTGAGCGAGGGATCGGCCCGCAGCGCGGCGAGCTGCTCGGGGCTGCGCAGCAGCGCGAAGGCGCCCAGCGCCAGCATGTTCGCGGTGGTGTCGAGTCCGGCCGCCAGCAGCACCAGCGCCATCCCCTTCAGCTCCTCGTCGGTGAGATCGCTGTCGGCGAGGTCGCTGAGGACATCGTCCGTGGGATGCGCCCGCTTGACGGCGACCAGCTCCGCGAGGCGCTGCTGGGTGGTGGTGTAAGCGGCGACCGTGTCCTCGTCGTTCGCCTCGGCGTCCATGAACGACTCGAACTGCCGCTGGAAGGAGGCCTGGTCCTGCTGAGGAACCCCCAGCAGCTCACAGATCATGATGGCGGGGATGGGCTTGGCGAAGGCGGTCACCAGGTCGGTCGGCGGGCCCGCCTGCTCCATGGCGTCCAGGTGCTCGGCGGTGATCCGCTCGACGCGCTCGGTGAGCAGCCGCATCCGCCGCACGGTGAACTTGCCCATCAACGGCTTGCGGTAGCGGCCGTGTTCGGGCTCGTCCATCAGCAGGAACTCGCCCGGCGGCACCGGAGGGAACCGGATACCCCCGTAGTCGACGGTCGGGTGGACCATGAGGTCCCGCCGTGAGCTGAACCGCGAGTCGGCCAGCACCGTCTTCAGGAGGTCGTACCCGGTGACGAGCCAGCCGGGTACGCCGCCGGGGAAGGTGTACCGGCTGATGGGTCCGTGCCGGCGGGCCTCCAGGAGTTCCGTCGGCGGGTCGAAGGGGCGGCCGGGCCGACGCGTTGTCGGCAGAGTCGTGATGGTGTGCAAAGGGACACCCATGGCCCTTCCTCATCTCGCGATAGAACGAGTTCGGTAATGGCCGAAGCTACGGTGCGCGGAGAATGGCTGTCAATTACACGATGACGGTCGGCCTCACGACGTAACGGACTCGGACAGTTCCCGACGGAATGAATTCCGGAAAAGGGAACAGCCTCGACGGACTCGTGCGAGAGGTTCTTTCCTCCGTCCGTCACGGACATGTCCGGCTTCGCCCGTCGCTTCCTCCCCGCCCGCACGCGGGAACGTATCCGAGTCCTCCGCGTCCCGGCGCCCGGCGTCGGCCTCTGCCGCTCCGGGGAGACGGCAAGGGGCACCGTGCCGTAACGGCGGCCCTCGCCGATGCCCGCCGGGACGGGCCGTCATGACGATGGCGAGTGCTCGGACGAGCTGTCGTGTCCCAAGCAGAACGCGGAAGGCGGTGAGCGGGGTGACCCCGTACGGAGGCCCGGGCGCCACGATCCCGGTGCCGGCCGACGCCGGGCAGCCCGCTCCGCGGCCGACACTCGTCGAGGTGCTCGCACGGGGGCGGCCCGCCCCCGGCCGTGGCCGCGCGGACCGCCCCCGTGCGCACCGAGGAGCACCGGGCCGACCCGCGGCCGACACGCCTGACCGGGGCGGTCGGCATGCCGGGGCGGATCCGGACCCGTACACCGGTCACCCCGATGAGTAGGCGGTTCGCTGCGTGCGTCTGAACAGTTATGACGAGTGGTCGCGACTGCGTGAGGTCGTCGTCGGCTCCGCGGAGAACTATGTCTCGCACGAGCGGGAACTCTCCTTCGACCTCTTCTTCCACGACAACCTCGCCCAGGACAACCCCACCCGCTCCGAGTGGTATTACCCGCGGCTGACGGCCCGGCGCGAAGGGGCCGACCGGCGGCGGCTGCCGGTCGCACGGGCCTATGTCGACGAGCTCAACGAGGACCTGGAGGGCCTGGCCGACACCCTGCGCGGCCTCGGCGTCACCGTCCACCGGCCCCTCGCCCTGCCGACGGAGACCGCGGAGGTCACCACTCCGGCCTGGTCCGCGTCCGTCGTGCCACCGCTCAACATCCGCGACAACACGCTCGTCGTCGGCGACGAGATCATCGAGACCCCCCCGATGATCCGCTCCCGCTACTTCGAGACGCAGCTCCTCAAGCCGCTCTTCCAGGAGTACTTCCGCGCCGGGGCCCGCTGGACCACCATGCCGCGCCCGCTGATGACGGACGCCTCCTTCGACCTGTCCTACGTGCGCACCGCGACCGTCGGCGGCCCGACCGAACCCGTCGGCGACCCCCGGCCCTCGCCGTGGGACGTCGGTGTGGAGATGATGTTCGACGCCGCCCAGTGCCTGCGGCTCGGCCGGGACATCGTCGCCAACGTCTCGACCGAGAACCACGCGCTCGCGGTCACCTGGCTGGAGCGCCACCTCGAAGGACGCTTCCGCATCCACCGGGTCCACCGGCTGAGCGACAGCCACATCGACAGCATGGTGCTGGCTCTACGGCCCGGCCTGCTGCTGGTGCGCTCCGATGAGGTCGCCGACGCGCTGCCCCCCGAACTGCGCCGCTGGGACCGCATCGTCGCGCCGACGCCGGAGCGGAACAACTTCCCGCGTTACAAGGACGACGCGCTCATTCTGACGAGCCCCTTCATCGACCTCAACGTGCTGTCCGTCGACCCGGACACCGTCCTGGTCAACGAGGCGAGCCCCGAACTCGTCCGGACCCTGGAGGCCGCGAAGTTCACCGTGGTCCCCGTACGCCACCGGCACCGGCGGCTGTTCGGCGGGGGTTTCCACTGCTTCACCCTCGACACCGTCCGGGACGGCGGGCCCGAGGACTACCTCACGTGACCCGAGGGCCCACCTCGCGTGCCCCGGTGTCCGTGCCCCGGGCGGCGGTCCCGCTGCCCGGCCCTCACCCGCACCTCCCGAAGTGAGCGCGGAGCGGTTCGACGGAATTCACGTCAGGCCCGGGAACAGCCGCCCGGAACAGACGCCCGGAACAGGAAAACGGTGCCGGGAGGGCGTGTGCCGCGAAGTCGACGGCGCGCCCCTTTCCGGAGACGTAACGTCGGCGTTCGCGGATACCTTTCGCGCGTGCCCGTGGAAGCGTGAGGGATTCATATGGCGTGCTGATCGCCTGATTCCGGAAAGCGCGTTTCTGGAAAGCGCGTTTCCGGAAGGCCGCGGGGCAGATCGACCGCCATTCTTCCGCTTTTCTCTCGCAGGGATCTAGGGAGTCGCACTCATGAGGGCATCGGACGGCCAGGACCCGGCACTCGCCATCGTCGGCGTCTCGTGTCGCTTCCCCGGAGCCGAGAACCCCGACGCGCTGTGGCGGCTGCTGGCCGCCGGCGGGAGCAGCGTCGGCGAGGTGCCCGCCGACCGGTGGACGGGACCCGCCGCCGAGCAGACGCCCCGCCGGGGCGCCTTCCTGGAGGACGTGGCGGAGTTCGACGCCGCGTTCTTCGGGATCTCGCCCCGCGAGGCGCCGTTCGTCGACCCGCAGCAGAGGCTCGCCCTGGAACTGGGATGGGAGGCGCTGGAGAACGCCCGCATCGTTCCGGAGCGGGTGCGCGGGAGCCGGCTGGGCACGTTCGTCGGCGTCACCGGGGACGACTACGGCCAGCTGCTCTCCCCGCACGTCCACGCCCTCGCCACACAGCACGCGATGCTCGGCGTGCAGCGCGGTGTCATCGCCAACCGCCTGGCCGCCTTCCTGGGCACCCGCGGCCCCAGCATCACCGTCGACTCCTCCCAGTCCTCCTCTCTCGTGGCCCTTCACCTGGCGGGCGAGAGCCTGCGCACGGGAGAGTCCGACGCCGCGCTCGTCTGCGGGGTGAACCTCCACCTGCTCCCGCAGAGCGTGCTGCTCGCCGCCCGCCTCGGCGCCCTGTCCCCCCAGGGCCGCTGCTTCACGTTCGACGAGCGCGCCGACGGCTACGTACCGGGCGAGGGCGGCGGCGCCGTCGTCCTGAAGCGTCTGGAGTCCGCGCTCGCCGACGGCGACGAGATCCTGTGCCTGATCCGCGGCAGCGCGACCAACAACGACCCGGACGGTGCGACGCTCACCACCCCGACCGCCGACTCGCAGGCCGACGTCGTCACCCGGGCCTGCCGCAGCGCAGGCATCTCCCCGGAGGCGGTCGGCTACGTAGAACTGCACGGCACCGGCACCCCCACCGGCGACCCCGTCGAGGCCGCCGCGCTCGGCCGGGCCATCGGCCGTCACCGCTCCGCCGACCGCCCTCTCGCCGTCGGCTCCGTCAAGACCAACATCGGTCACCTCGCCGGTGCCGCCGGTATCGCGGGGCTCATCAAGGTCGTCCTCGCCCTCAAGCACCGGCAACTGCCCGCCAGCCTCAACTTCGAGAACCCCAACCCCCGCATCCCCCTCGGAGAACTGAACCTGCGCGTCCAGCGGGAACTCGGCCCGTGGCCCGACGGCCCGGTGTCCTCCGACCGCGTGAACGGGGAACTCGTCGCGGGCGTCAGCTCCTTCGGCATGGGCGGCACCAACTGCCATGTGGTGCTGTCCGACTGGGACCCGCGGCCGACGGAGCCCACCGCCTCGCCGACCGCCCCGACCGCCCCGACCGCGGCACTCCCCTCGGTGCCGTGGCTGCTCTCCGGACGCGGCGAGGCCGCGCTGCGCGACGCCGCGTCCCGCCTGGCGACCAGTGACGCGGCACACGGGACGGCGGACCCGGCGGACGTCGCCTGGTCCCTCGCGTCGTCACGGAACGCCTTCGAACGGCGTGCGGCGGTCCTGGCGACCTCGCACGAGGAGCTGCTGGCCGGAGTGCGCGCACTCGCCGACGGAACGCCGCCACCCGGCGTCCTGGTGTCCGGCTCGGCCACGACGGGTGACGTGGGCGTGGTGTTCTCCGGCCACGGCCCGGAGCGCGGAGGCGCCGGCCGGGGACTGGCCGCCTTCGCGGAGTTCACCGCGGCACTGGCGGAGGTGTACGACGCGTTCGACGCGGTGGCCGTGGAGGTCGCCGACACGGTGGACCTGCCGGCGGAGCTCCGCGACCGGCTCGGTGTGGACCGAGGGGAGTTCGGTGCGGTCCTGCGGCGCACGACGGAGGCGGGGGCCGACGACCCCGACGGCGCGGACGGCACCGGCTGCGCGCAGGCGGGGGTGTTCGCCTTCGGCGTGGCCGCGTGGCGTCTGATGTCGTCGTGGGGTGTCGAGCCGTCGGCGGTGGCGGGACACTCGGTCGGGGAACTGACCGCGGCCCACGCCGCGGGCGTCTGGTCGCTGCGGGACGCCGCACGGGTGGTGCTCGCACGGGGCTGGCTGATGGAGACGGCGCCGGCCGCCGGGGCGACGGTCGCGGTGGACGCCGCGGCGGACACCGTCCGCACGGACGACGGCGTCGTGGTGGCCGCACGGAACGCGCCCGGCTCGGTGCTGATCACCGGGCCCTCCGACGCCGTGTCCGCCGAGGCCGAGCGGCTGACCCGCGCCGGTGTGCGCACGCGCAGGTTGGAGCGGTCGCACGGATCCCACCTGCCCCTGAGCGAATCCGGCGCGGCGGCGTACCGCAGGGTCCTGTCCTCGGTCGAATTCGGCGTCCAGCGCTTGCTGTTGACGTCGACCGTGACGGGAGAACCGGCGGAGCCGGGGCTCCTCCAGGACGCGGCGTACTGGGTGCGGCAGGCCTGTGGGACCGTCCGGTTCTCCGATGCCATCGGCGTGATGCGCGACCACGGCGTGTCGGCCTTCCTGGAGATCGGCCCGGATGCCTTCCTCACCCGCGCCGTCGAGCAGGCGGCGCACGCGTCGGACGGGGACGCGTCGGACGGGGACGTGTCGTACGGGGACGTGTCGGACGGGGGCGCGTCGGACGGGGACGTGTCGGACGGGGACGCGAGGCCCCGACCCGTCGCCGTGGCGCTGGTCGGTGAGGGGGAGGACGAAGGACACGGCGCGGTCAGGGCGCTGGCGGAGCTTTGGGTGGCGGGCGCGGACGTGGACTGGGCTCCCCTGCTGGGCGGGGCCCGGCGTGTGGACCTGCCCACCTACCCGTTCCAGCGCCGCCGGTTCTGGCTCGACGGCCTGCCCACCGGTACGGGCGCGGAACCCACCGCGCCGCCTGCCGAACCCGCCGGTACCGAAGCGGAGCCCGCCCGTACCGGCACCTCCGCCGCGCAGGACGGCGAGCACGAGGACACCGCCCGGCTGACCGCGCTCACCGGCCCCAAGCGGGCCGCCGCGCTCCGCGCCCTGGTGGGCGAGCAGGCCGCCGCCGTCGCACGGGACAGCGGTCCGGTCGACCCGGCGCTCACCTTCAAAGACCTCGGCTTCGACTCGGTCATGATCGAGGAACTCGCCAAGAGGCTCGCCGCCCGCACCGGACTGGCGCTCCGGGTGAGCACGGTGTTCGACCACCCGACTTCCACGGCGCTCGCCGCCCACCTCGACGCGCTGATGAACGCCGTCCACGGGCGGGCCACCGGCTCGCGGCCCCACGCCTCCGGCGCCGAACCCGCCCCGGACGGCCAGCCCGCCACGGGCCTCGCGGTGCGCACGCCGCCGCCGCTCGCCGCGCACCCGGAGACCGACCGTCCGGCGCCGGAGGCGCCCGCCGCGCACCTCGCCGACGAACCGGCCGGCACCGGCCGGGACCACGGCACCCGCCCGCGGCACGACGCGGACGAACCCCTCGCCGTCGTCGGCATGGCCTGCCGTTACCCCGGGGGCGTCGCCTCGGCGGACGACCTGTGGCGCATGGTCGCCGACGGCGCCCACGCCGCCGTCACCTGGCCCACCGACCGGGACTGGGCACCCGCGGACCGGTACGGAACGGATGCGGGCACGCCCGCTCCCGGTGGCGGGTTCCTGGCAGGAGCCGCGGACTTCGACGCGGACTTCTTCGGCATCTCGCCGCGTGAGGCGCTGGCGATGGACCCGCAGCAGCGGCTGCTGCTGGAGACCTCCTGGGAGGCACTGGAACAGGCCGGACTGGATCCGGCAGGACTGCGGAACTCTGCCACCGGTGTCTACGTCGGTGCCACCACGCACGACTACGGCCCCCGTGCGCACCACGCCCCGGACCACGTCACCGGCCACCTCCTGACGGGCAGCACCCCGAGTGTGATCTCCGGCCGGGTGGCTTACACGTTCGGGTTCGAGGGGCCGGCGGTGACGGTGGACACGGCGTGTTCGTCGTCGCTGGTGGCGGTGCATCTGGCCGGCCGGGCGCTGCGGTCGGGGGAGTGTGACCTCGCGCTGGCCGGCGGCGTGAGCGTCATGGCGACGCCCGGCATGTTCCGGGAGTTCGGCCGGCAGGGCGGACTGGCGGCGGACGGCCGGTGCAAGCCGTTCTCCGCCGACGCCGACGGCACCGGATGGTCCGAGGGTGTGGGCGTCCTGGTGCTGGAGCGGCTGTCGGACGCCCGCCGCAACGGCCACCGGGTGCTCGCGGTGGTACGGGGCAGCGCGGTCAACCAGGACGGCGCGTCCAACGGTCTGTCGGCCCCGAGCGGCCTGGCCCAACAGCGCCTGATCCGCGCCGCGTTGGCCGACGCGGGGCTCAGGTCCTCCGACGTGGACGTGGTGGAGGCTCACGGCACGGGGACCCGGCTGGGCGACCCGATCGAGGCGGAGGCGCTGCTGGCGACGTACGGACAGGAACGGGCCCCGGAGCGGCCCCTGTGGCTGGGTTCGGTGAAGTCCAACGTCGGGCACACCCAGGCGGCGGCCGGTGTCTGCGGCGTGATCAAGATGGTTGAGGCGTTGCGGCACGGGGTGCTGCCTGCCTCCCTGCACGCGGACGACCCGTCGCCGCACGTCGACTGGTCCTCCG
>NZ_JBHZDA010000017.1:62967-100559 GCF_042755665.1 Streptomyces sp. NPDC059142 | reverse complement strand
CTCGCTTTGCACCACTCAATTCATCTCTCCCCCCCTCACCCCCCACTTTACCCCCCCCCCCCCCCCCACGCTGTCCCTACTCCCACCCTGGCCCCGCTCGTCCGCTACCAGTCCAGCTCGTCCAGGACCAGCCGGCCCGCCTTGCGGTACTCGCGCTGCGCGCCCGCCAGCAGATCGGCGTTGTTCACCGGCTCGCCCCGCCCGGCCGCCGCGTACGCGGCCGTGACGACGGCGCTGCGGATCGAACCGCCCGCCAGCTCGAAGTCCCTGGCGCACGCCGACGGATCGATGTCGTCGACGCACGGCACGTGCACGAGGCTGTGGCGCCAGAGCGCGAGCCGCTGGGGCTGGTCCGGGAACGGGAAGTCGATGACCAGGTCCAGCCGGCGCGTGAACGCCTCGTCGATGTTGCCCCGCAGGTTGGTCGTCAGCAGCGCGATCCCGTCGAACGACTCCAGCCGCTGGAGCAGATACGCGCTCTCCATGTTGGCGTAGCGGTCGTGGGCGTCCTTCACCTCCGAGCGCTTGCCGAAGACGGCGTCGGCCTCGTCGAAGAGCAGCACGGCGTCCGTGCGGTCGGCCTCGGTGAAGATCCGTTCCAGGTTCTTCTCCGTCTCGCCGACGTACTTGTCCACGATCGACGAGAGCTGCACGACGTAGAGGTCCAGCCCCAGTTCGGCGGCGACCACCTCGGCGGAGAGCGTCTTGCCCGTACCGGACCCGCCCGCGAAGAGTCCCAGCACGCCCCGTCCGCGCCCGCCGCCCGCGCTGAGCCGCCAGTCGCCGAGGACCCGGTCGCGGTTGCGGGACCGTACGGCCAGTTCGTGCAGTTGCGCCAGCGGCTTCTCCGGGAGGACGAGGTCGTCCCAGGTGACATCGGGCCGGATCCGCCGGGAGTGCTGCTCCAGGCCGGACGCGGACTGCTGGCGGGCGGCGAGCCGTACGTGCGCCGCCGACAGCGGCGTACCGTCGAAGGCCGCGAGGTCCAGCGCCGCGCGGGCCGCGCGGTTGATCCCCTCGTGTCCGAGGCGGTACGCGGCCACCACCGGCGTCAGGTCGAAGCCCAGCTCCGCCCCGCCGCCGGTCTCCGAGGGGCCGCCCAGCGCCGCCGTCCACGCCTCCAGGTTGCCCGCCCGCTGCCGGGGCGCGTCCAGCACCAGCGGCTCGCCGCCCGGCGCCCCGATGTCGCACCAGTGCGGGTCGTACGGGCGGGTCCCCGCCAGCAGCACCGTCACATCACCGGCCGACAGCGCCCGGATCAGCTCCTGCGGCCGCTCCGGCAGCGAGGTGACCACGACGGCCCGGCCGGACAGCCGCGCCTCGCGCAGCACCTCGGCGTACGGGACGTCCTGCCTCGCCGGGTGGTGCTCGCCGTGCGGGCGCTCGCCCTGCGGCCGTTCCCCGGCCCCGGGCGTCAGGTGCAGCGCGCCGATCCCGGCCGCGCCCAGGGCGGCGGTGGCGCAGCTCAGCCCGTCGCCGTCGCGGTGTTCGCGCAGATAGACCGTGCAGGGGCCGGCCGCGAGCCGCGCGGCCAGCAGCGGGACCAGCGCGTCGCTCCCGGGGGCGGCGGCGACGGTCTCCGGGCCGGTGTACGGGAGCGGCCTGACCGTTCCGTCCAGCGCGGCGTCCGGGGTGTCGTCGCCCAGCAGATGGGCCACCACCCGCTCGGGCACGCGCAGGGCGCGGCCGAGGAAGGGCCGCTCGGGCTCCTCCACGACGACCAGGCCCAGCCTGACCAGGGGCGCCGAGGCGTGGAACCGGGCCCGTCCCACGGCGGTGTGCGCGGGCACGCCGGACAGGTCGAGCGCGAGCCCGGTGGTCGCCCGGCGGCGGCTGACGTCGTCGTTGAGATAGCCGTACAGCGCCTCGAAGGTCCGGTCGAGGTCGGGCGCGAGGGCGATCAGCAGGATCCCGGTGTCGAGTTCGCTGAGGCGCAGCCGCCGGGCGAGTCCCTGGAGCCGGTCCGCCGCGCCGGACACGTCCACCGCGCCTGCCGCGTCCGTCCCGTCCGCCCCGTGTACGGCACAGGACGCCTCCACGGCGTCCGTCGCGAAGGCGGGGTCCGTCGGGTCCGCCGGCGCCGGGGGCAGGGAGAGCAGCCGCCAGATCGCGTCCTCCGGCAGATAGAGACCCCGCATGGGGTCCCCGGCCGTCGGGTCGTCGGCGCTGCGGTGCTCGACCAGCCGCGCCACGCGCTCGCGCAGCACGGTGAGCCGTGCGAGCAGCGGGGTTGCCTCGTTCACTTCGTCATTCCTTCGTGCCGGGGCCCGTGCCCGCGCTCTTGCCGGCCGTCCTGCCCTTGCCCATGCCCATACCGGAGCCCATGCCCTTGCCCTTGCCCTTGGCCAGGTGGCGGGGCATGTGGAACCGCTCGCGGCTGTCCTCCAGCGAGCCGTCCACGGCCCGGACCCGTACGCCCGCGCCCTCGGTGACCGGCGGGCCGACGGCGTACTCCGGGAAGGACGGGAAGGGCGCGGTGATCACCACGTCGAGCGAGGGCTTGAGTTCCCCGCCGAGCGCCGACCAGATGTCGGCGAGCGAGCGCGCCTCGGTGTGCAGGCCCGCGACGGAGACGGGGATGGTGAGCCCCAGCTCGGCCAGCGAGCCGGTCAGTTCGTGCGGCGGAAGGAGTTCGCGGGGCAGCAGCGTGGACAGGACGGCCGAGAGCAGCCGGTGTTCGTCCTGCGGACGCTTGGTCCAGGCGGTGACGAGGTACGCCAGCCGGAACCAGCGCGGCGCCTCGCGCCGCTTGAGGACGATGCCCCGGTCGTCGCGTACGGAGGCGGCGCCGCGCTCGCGCCGCCGGGTGTCCTCACGGATGTCGTAGAGGTACGCGTCGATGATCGGGGCGTTCTGGCGGGCCGCCCAGTCGCGGGTCGGGGCGTCGAAGGCGACCTCGACGCCGGACCCGGCGAGGGCGCCACTGGTCAGCAGGCGCTTGAGGACATCGTCCACCTCGTGGATCACGGTCGCAGCCCTTCACATCGGCATCGTCGCCGGCCGGTCACCCGGGGGTGACGGTCCGGCTCGTGGGTGACCGGTCGGTCACCGGGGGTCCGGCACTGGTGGGGAGCCGGGCGGTCAGGGGGCGCCCGAGGCCCCTGGGCCCGTGGGGCCGGGCACGCGGGGCGGCCGGTCACGGGCGCGGGCCCGCGGCGAAGTCCGGTACACGCTCGGTCCCGTCTCCCCCTTCGGCGCGCCGGTGTGACAGCACGACACACCTCAGGTGATCGTGGACCGTGGGGCATCCGCTCCACGAGGCACGGGCGGGACGATCAAGGGGCAGGCTCCTCTGCCCCCGAGAACCTTGACTCAGGTCGCATCCATCAGATGTAGCCTTCCCGCAAGGCATAGGCCACGGCATGGGCGCGGTTCCGGAGTTGCAAACGGGTCGTCAAACCGTGCATGACATTTTTGACGGTGCGTTCGGAGTACGACAGTTTGCTGGCAATCTCCCCGGTATCCATCCCCTCGGCCACCAGCCGCAGGACGTCCACCTCGCGCGGTGACAGCCCCGACGCGGGGGCGCCCGGCACGTTCGTGGTGCCCCGCTGCAAGGTGCCGACCTGGGCGATCAGCCGTCCCAGCAGGTCGGACGGCAGATCCCCGTCGCCGCGGGAGGCCGCCAGGACCGCCTGGAGGAGGCGCTGGCCGGTGGCCTCGCGCCGCCAGACGATGGCGCCGACACCGCACTCGATCACCTGGAGGAGTTCCGCCTCGCGGATCACGCTGGTGACGAGGACGGCCCGGGTGCCGTCCGCCCTGATCAGCCGCCTCAGCCGGGACAGGGTGGGCTCGTCCAGCGCTTCCGCGAGCAGGACCGCGACCGTTCCCGGCCGACCGGCGGCCTCCTCGACCAGCTCTATCTCCGGCTGCCTGCGGAGTTGGCTGGCGGCTCCGGCGAGGGACAGCGGGTCCGATGCGTGGACCTCGACCGGGATTCTGGCCGGGGTACGGAGAACCATTCCCTTACGTCCTTGCGTTAGCGGAACAATCTCTTCCCACCGTCCCTCTGTCAGTGCGGGGGCCGCAACCGTGGCCCACCACGAGACCGACCACGAGATCGGCGGGAGGTTATCCATGACCGCGGCATCGAACGCGTATCGGGGCGCCGGTCCGGGCGCCTGTCCGGACCACGCCACCACCCCGTTCCCGAGGACACCCCCACCCCCACTCATGCGCCCACCTCTGCATTCTTCCCTCTCCGCCCTTCCCGCGCTGCTGGAACGCGAAGCCGCGCTCGATCTGCTCGCCCTCGAAGCGCGGCGCGCGCTGGACGGTTCCGGCCGGCTGGTCGTGTTCCGGGGGCCCACCGGTACGGGGCGCAGCGCGCTGCTCGAAGCCGCCGCGGATCTGGGCGGGCAGCTCGGCATGCGGGTGCTGCGGGCGCACGCCTCCGCCGACGGGGGCGGCGGCCCGTTCGCCCTCGTCCGGCAACTCCTCTGCCCCTCGGGCGACTTCGGCCCCGAGGACGGCTCCCCCTGGCCCGTGTCCTCCGCCCGGCTGTGGCAGCGGCTGCACGCGTACGCGGCCGAACAGCCGCTGCTGGTCGCCGTGGACGACGTCCACCTCGCCGACCAGTCCTCCCGGCGCTGGCTGACCGAGGGCGCCCGCAGGATGGCCGGACTGCGGGTGCTGATGGTGGTGACCGAACGCGGCCAGTACGACGTCGCGCCGCCCTCACCGGGGCTCGCGCACGCCCTGCCGCCCGCCGTGGTCGGCTCGCACGCCCTGGCGCCGCTGAGCCGGGCCGCCGCCGAGACCCTGATACGCGGCGGCGCGGACGCGCCGCCCGTCTCCGACGAGTGGGTGGAGGGATGCGTACGGGCGGGCGCGGGCAACCCCCTGCTGCTGCGCGCCCTCCTGGACGACCTGCGCGCGGTCTTCCCCGACGCCGATGCCGGCGAACGCGGCACCGGGCACGGCGTACGGCTGCCGACGAGCTGCGCGGAGCTGTACCCGGGGGCGTTCGTGGCGGCCGTCTCGTGGTGGCTGGAGAGCGCGGGCTCCGGTACGGCGACGGTCGCCAGGACGCTCGCGGAACTGGAGGACGCGCACCCCGACACCCACGCGTCCGAGGAGCCACGCGCGCGGGGCGGCCGGACGCCCGCCCCCTCTCCGGCCGCCCCCTCTCCGGCCGCCGCCCCCTCTGCCCTCGCCCCCCAGGAGGACGACCTCGGCAGCCTCCTGGCCGAGGTGACCTGGGCCGACCCCTCCCGGGTCGCCGGCTGGCTCACCGCCATGGTCCGGCTCGGCGTGCTGCGCCGCGACCCCGTCCACGGCGGCCCGCGCTTCGCCCACCCGCTGCTGCGCGAGGCCGTCCTGGACGGCTGGCCGCGCGCGCACCGCCAGGCCGTGCACCGGCGCGCCGCCGAGCTGCGCCGCCGCCGGGGCGACCGGGTCAGGGCGGTGGCCGCGCATCTGCTGCGCACACCCCCGGACGGCTCGGCATGGGTGCCGCAGACCCTGCTGGACGCCGCGTCCGTCGCCGTCAGGGAGGGCCGGACCGGCGAGGCGGTCGCCTGTCTGCGCCGCGCCCTCGACGAACCGCTGCCGCGCGAACGCAGGGCCGCGGTCCTGGCCGAACTCGGCGCCCTGGAGTTCGCCACCGTACGGTCGGCGGGGATATCCCGGCTCGCCGAGGCGCTGCGCCTCCAGGAGCGGCCCAGGGAACGGGTGATGACCGCGGTCACGCTGGGCACGGCGCTGGCCCACCGGGGCGAGCCGCGCGCCGCCTTCGACGTCCTGGTGGGCCTCGGCCCGCTGGACGACGAGCCGGTGCTGGCCCGTACCGTCCAGAGCGCGTCCGCGCTCCTCGCCGACCACGACCCGGAGATACGGCGCGAGGTCTACGCCCGGCTGCGCGAGACCGCGGCGCGCTTCCCGGAACGGATGAGTCCGGCCGTGCGGACCCTGCTCATCCGGTACGAGGCGACGGCCGGGCTGATCTCCGCCGACTGGGCCTCCCGGCAGATCCGGCGGCTGCTGACGGCCCCTGAGGACCCGCTGCTGGTGCCGTACCTGCTGGGTACGGCCGCCGCCGTGGCCCAGTGGGCGGACGCGTCGGACGACGCGGAACGTCTGATCAGGGCCGGGCTGACGGAGCACAGACTGTCGTCGCTGCACCCGGCCCACGGCTCCCTGCTGAACGTACGGCTGGACGGCGCCGCCGCGCGCGGCCAGTACGCCCGGGTGCTGGAGGAGACGGCCGGCGCGGCCCCGCCGCCGGAGGACACCCCGCGCGCCGGGCCCAGCAACTTCCTGGCCCACCGGGTGCTGGCGCTCGTCGAGTTCGGCCGTACGGCGGAGGCCGCGCGGCTGGTCGAGGGCGTCGACGTCAGCGAGGCCCATGACAGTTGGGAACTCAACCGCTTCCTGTACGCGCGCGGCGTGCTGCGCGCCGCAGGCGGCGACCCGGCGGGCGCGCTGGCCGACTTCCTGGAGTGCGGCAGACGCCAGCACGGCCGGGAGGTGGAGAGCCCGATCGTCACCCCGTGGCGCACGGCCGCCGCCGAGTGCCATCTCGCGCTGGGGCAGCCGCAGGAGGCGCTGGACCTCGCCGAGGCGGAACACCGGTACGCGACCGTGTGGAACACCCCGCGCGTACGGGGCAGGACGCTGCGCGTCCTGGGCGCGGCCACCGGCGGCAGGCACGGTCTGGAACTCACCGGCGAGGCCGTCGACACCCTGCGCAACACCCCGCTGGACACGGAGCTCGTCCACGCCCTCGTCGCCCACGGCCGCCAGCTCACCGCGGCGGGCCGCCCCGGGCGGGCCCGCCCGCTGCTCCGCGAGGCGGCGGCGACGGCCGAACGCCTCATGGTGCCGCGCCTGATGGCCTCCGCCGAGGCGGCGCTCCAGGCCAGCGGCGCCCGCCGCAGGAACGCCCCGCTCACCGGCACGCGCTCCCTCACCGCGAGCGAACGGCGGATAGCGGCGCTGGCGGCGGACGGCAGCACCAACGCGGAGATCTCCGAACTGCTGCACCTGGCCAAGCGCACCGTGGAGACCCATCTGACCAGTACGTACCGGAAGCTCGGCATCCGCAGAAGGGCGGACCTGAAGAACGCGCTGGCCCCGTTGCCCCCCTTGCCCCCGCAGCCCACGGAGACCCGGTAGCCCCCGGACGTACCGGGCCCGCCGGCCCCCCGACCGTTACGACCGGTCGGCGGCCACGCCGAAACGGTCGACGAGCACCTTCAGGATGTCGAACGCGGGCTTGGGCGCGTAGTCGTCGGTGGTGAGCCCGAAGCGGTGGAAGAGGCCCGGCTCCGCGCTGTCGGCGTCGCGCAGCGCGAAGTGCGTGTACCCGCTGAGCCGCAGGCGCTTCGCCTCCGCGGCGACGACCCGGACGACGGTCCCGACAACATCGGACTGCCGGAAGGGGGGACGGCCGGGCCCGGTGGGCCAGCCGTGCTCGGTGATGTGCAGCGGTAAGTGGCCGAGCCCCGCCGGGGTCAGCACGGCGTCCCGGTGGTGGCGCAGCAACCCCTCGACGGCACCGGCCAGTTCGGACAGGGCGACCGGCTGGAAGACGTCGGGGAAGAAGTCCAGGCCCACATAGTCCAGATCGTCGCGGAAACCCTCCCCGCCCCGGCAGGTCAGCTCGCCGACGAAGGAGGCGGCGGGACCGAAGAGCGGCGTGGTGTTGAAGCCCACCCGCAGCCGGGTGAGGCCGAGTTCACGGGCCCGCGCCTTGGCCGCGGACACACCCCTGACGATCGCCTCGCGCACCTGTGGGCAGGCGCCGTCCAGGGTCGGGACCGAGGTGACGTTGGGCTCCTCGGTCACTTGCAGGGTGCCGGTGACCTCGCCGTACTGCTCGACCAGTTCGCGCAGGAACGCGCAGTAGCCGTCGACGTCCCCGGCGGCCGACCGGTACTGCGCCACCAGATCCAGGCTGCGCCCGCGTACGGCGTACCGGCGCGCCCCGGTCGGCGTCGCGGTCGCGTGCGGGGCGCCGAGCCGGGTGGTGTCGTCGAACGCCGTGTAGGCCCGTACGAGGAAGGGGCGTCCCGGCGGGCCCTGGAGCCGGTCGAGCGCGCCCAGGATCCGCTCCGGATCGTCGGGCGGCCCCGCGGCCAGGCCCCCTGCGTCGTCCCCGGCGACGGAACCCGGGTAGATCCCGAAGAGCAGACCGTCCTGTGCGGTGGGCGTCACGTGTTCGCTTCCTCTCGGTTTTCCGGCCAGTTCAGCGCGCCGGTACGGATGTCGTCGACGGTCGCGGCGATCCAGTCCAGCTCTGCACGGGCCAGGCACAAGGCGTACCCGGCCTCGATGACATGCAGACGGGGCACCCCGGCCGCCAGTGCCTGCGCGAGCCGCGCCTCGTCGGCGGCGATCCGCTCGCCGAGGCGCCTGCCCCGCTCGGTCAGTGCCGCCACCGCGCCGTCCGGCCCCAGAGCACCGAGGTACGTCACCGCGCCGAGGAACCGGGAGAACTCCCGTTCCGGGTCGCGGATCCCGGAGTCCAGCCGCCGGACGAGTTCCTCACCACCGGCCGGGGTGAGCGCGTACACGGTGCGCTCGGGCCGGTTCCCCGCCCGCTCCCGCCCCTGCTCGGCCACCCATCCCGCCCCGACCAGGGCGGCGACGGTGTTGTAGAGGGTGCCGCGGGTGAGGGCGGCCGCGTGGTTGTCGCTGCGCTCGCGCAACTCGGTGAGGATCCGGTGCGGGTGGGCGGGCCGCTCCAGCAGGAGGCCCAGTACGGCGAGGACGATCGGGTTGTCGAGAGCGCGGCGCGGCATGGTCGAAATCTATCAGTCCAAATAGACTGTTCATAGCTGCGTGCGCCGTCCGGGCCGCGCGCGTGAGCGGGTCGGGGCTCCGGGTCGGGCGGGCCGGCGTCCGCGTGAAGGAGGCGGGCCGGGCCTCAGGCCCCGGTGGCCGTCCGGTCCTCGTCGCGGTGCCACCGCAGACCGGCGACGGTGACCGGAACCGCCGTCAGGATCCAGAGGACCACGGCCGCCGCCACCGCGGTCCAGGCGTCCCAGACACCACCGGCGACGTACGCCACGACGAGTGACAGGACCACCACGGCCGCGGTCTTCCCGAGGCCGAACGGCACCCGGGGCCAGAAGGGGCGGCCGGCCGCGCGGCGGCGGGCCCTGCGGGCGCTGCCGAACGCGGCGACGAACGCCAGGGCCGCCGTCCAGACCGCGGCCAGCGTCAGCCCGACGAACATGGTGGCCCTCTCGTCGGGCAGTCCTGGCAAGGTCTCGCCGACGCCGTCATGGCGTACGGAGACCTGGACGTTCCGCCAGGTGGTGACGGTCATCCCGTCGCCCGGTCCGACGCGTTCGGCCAGTTCCCCGTGCATGTCGAGGTCCATCGGCCGGTCGGCGGGGGCCGGAACGGGGTCCGCCAGCCGTACCCGGAACACCGTCGCCCTGCCGCTCTTGGCCGTCTCGGCGGAGAGCACCGTCCCCCGGATGGTGCGCAGACAGTCCACGGCCCCCCGCGCGACCTCCTCGGCGGTGCACGGCCCCGCGCCCAGGAACGCCTCCTCGTCCGCGACCCGCTCGGGCACCGGCCGCCCCAACGCCGCGGCGAGCGCCAGCAGCACCACTCCGAGCAGAACCCACCCCGCGGCCCACCACGCCCCTTCGCGAAGGGAGGCCCCCGCCCGCCCGACCGCCCCCGGCGTTCCTGGCGTTCCTGGCGTTCCCGGTGTTCCTGGCGTCCGTACCGTCATCCCCGTACCCCCTTCGTCCCCGGGAGCATTGAGCCACACCCCAACGACCGGGCAACAGGCCGGAGTACGGCAGCCCCGGACCGCCGTCCCGCTGCCGGAGCCCGGCAACGGCACGGGACCCCTCAGGGCTTCGCCCCGCCCAGGACCAGCGTCTTGATCGCCAGGACCGCCGCGCCCCTGGCCCAGTCGTTGAAGTCGGAGATCTTGGTCTCCAGGGCGACCGGTTCCGCGAGCGGGTGGCGGTTGGCGGCGATCGCCGCGTGGATCGCCGGTTCCGCCACCGTCACCAGGCCCACGCCCTCCCCCGCGAGCAGGATCTTCTGCGGCATGGCGAAGTTGGCGATCTGCGCCACCACCGTGCCCAGCGCGCGGGCCGCCTCGCCGATCACACGGGCCGCCGGGGGGTCGCCGGTCGCGGCGAGGGCGAGGATCTCGTCGTACGTGTGGTTCCGGCCGGTCGCCGCCGAGACCTGGTAGCGGATGCTCGGGATGGAGAGCAGCGAGACGGCGCTGCCCCGGTCGCCGTCCGGGGTGAGGGGGCCCTGCGGGTCGATGATCCAGCGGCGGCCGATGCCCCGGCCGTCGTCGCCGGAGCGGACCAGTTGGCCGCCGATGACCAGGCCGTACCCGACCCCGGCGCCGATGGTGAGGACGACGAAGCGGTCGAGACCGCGGCCGGCGCCGAACCACGCCTCGGACTCGACCAGCGCGGCCACGTCGTTCTCGACCACGACGGGCAGCCCCGCGCGGTGTTCCAGGAGGTCGGCGAAGGGGGCGCCCTCCCAGCCGAGGAAGGGCGAGGTGACCGCGCGCCCAGGGCCGACGACATGGCCGCCGAGACCCACGCCGATCCCGGCGAGACGCGGGAAGGCGGCGGCGAAGTCGCCGGTCATCGCGTGCAGGAGGTCGGCGACATCGGCCGGCTCCCGGGTACGGAGCGGAAGCGCGCGGGCGGCGACGACCTCGCTCCTGAGGCTGGTCACGACTCCGTAGGCGGTGTCTTCGGTGATCTTGAAGCCGGCGAAGAAGCGGGAGTCCGCGACGATGTCCAGCGGCTGGGAGGGCCGGCCCTGCCGGATGGCCGGGGGCGGGATCCGCACGGTGGGGGACGGGTCCCTGACGGCCGGCGGCGCCGGGGCCGGGTCCTCCACCAGGAGACCGGACTCGATCAGCGGTTTGGTGAGCCGGGTGAGGCTGCCCGCCGACAGGTTCAGCTTGCGCGCGATCTCGCTGCGCGACACCGGCCCGTGCGTGAGCACCTCGATCGCCACGGCCCGCTCTGCGGGGCTCAGCGGTGCCCAACTCGCCGCAAGCATGCGCGGGTTCCCCTTGTTCCTGTCGCTCCCGGTGGAGTCCATGACGGTGCTCCCGGTTCATCGTAGCCAGGCTCGGCACTCCTATTTTATTTCATCACGGAAGCAAAGCGGCTCCACCTTCAAGGATCAAGGCCCCCTGATCCACATGTGCACACCTCTTGACGTGATGATTATTTCAAGACGAAAGTAACCCCCACCCCAGCGGACGAGTCATGGACAAGGGAGTCTCTGATGACGGTCGCCTCAGACGGCGCACCACCCGGCCCCGCGACATCCGACCCCGCGACATCCGGCCGCACGCTCCGACCGGGATCCGCACGCGGCCGGAGCAAGGGGGGCGACAGGACCGGCGACCACACCGGCGGCGGTGGACACGGGGACGGGCTCCTCGCGGCGGCCTTCATCGCCCCCGCGCTGCTCGGTTTCCTGGTCTTCCTGCTCTGGCCCACCCTGCGCGGCGTCTACCTGAGCTTCACCCGCTACAACCTGCTCACGCCCGCCGAGTGGGCCGGGCTCGACAACTACCGCCGGATGGTCCACGACCCCATCTTCTGGGAGTCCCTGCGCGTCACCGTCGAGTACGTCGTCATCAACATCGGTGTGCAGACGGTCGCCGCCCTCTGCATCGCCGTACTGATGCAGCGGCTGACCAACTCCTCCCTCCTGCGTTCCGTCGTCCTCACCCCGTACCTCGTCTCGAACGTCGTCGCGGGCATCGTCTTCCTCTGGATCCTCGACACGCAGATCGGCATCGGCAACGAGATCCTGGGGGCGCTCGGCTTCGACCACATCGCCTTCCTCGCGAGCGAGGAGTGGGTCGTCCCCAGCATCGCGATGATCAACGTCTGGCGGCATGTGGGCTACACGGCCCTGCTGCTCTTCGCCGGTCTCCAGGCCATCCCCGGCGAGGTGTTCGAGGCCGCGCGGGTGGACGGCGCCGGTGAGCTGCGGATGTTCCGGCAGATCTCGCTGCCGCTGCTGCGGCCGGTGCTCGCGGTCGTCCTGATCATGACGGTCATCGGGTCGTTCCAGGTCTTCGACACCGTGGCGGTGGCCACGACGGGCCCCGGCGGCCCGGCCAACGCCAGCAACGTGCTCCAGCTCTACATCTACGACTCGGCGTTCGGGCGGTTCCAGTTCGGCTACGCGTCCGCCATGTCCGTGGCGCTGCTGGCCGTCCTGAGCGTGATCACGATCATCCAGTACCGGGTCACCCGGGCCGGCGAGACGGACCTCGGCTGATGAGCCCCCGCCCCCGGGCCGACGCGCCCGTACCCGCCGACTCCACGCCCTCCGCGCACTCCGGGTCCGCACCCGCCGCCGTACCCGGGCCCGCCGCCGTTCCCGTACGGCGCGGACGCCCCCGGCTCTCGCCCGGCCGGATCGTGGCCTGGGGGGTGATGGCCGCGATCGTGCTGATCACCCTGTTGCCCTTCTACTGGATCGCGCGGACGGCCCTCTCCTCCAACACCGCGCTCACCACCGACCCGGCCAACCCCCTTCCCGTGGACTTCGGCTGGGGCGGATTCGAGCGGGTCTTCGGACTCCAGAGCACCGAGGAGGCGCTGGCCCAGGGCGGCGCGGGCGGCTCGCTGAACTTCTGGCGCTATCTCCTCAACTCCACCTTCGTCGCGGCACTGGTGACGGTCTGTCAGTTGCTGTTCTCCGCCATGGCCGCGTACGCCTTCGCCCGGCTGCGCTGGCGCGGCAGGAACCAGGTCTTCGGGCTCTTCCTCGCCGGGCTGATGGTGCCCGCCCTCTTCACCCTCCTGCCGAACTTCGTCCTGATCAAACAGCTCGGCCTGGTGGACACGCTCCTCGGGATCGCTCTGCCGACGATGTTCATGACGCCGTTCGCGGTCTTCTTCCTGCGGCAGTTCTTCATGAACCTGCCCCGGGAGCTGGAGGAGGCCGCGCTGCTGGACGGCGCGGGAAAGATACGGATCTTCTTCCGGCTCGCCCTGCCCATGGCATCCGCGCCGATGGCCACCCTGGGCGTCCTCACGTACATCACGGCGTGGAACGACTACTTCTGGCCGCTGATGGTCTCGTACAGCGACAGCTCGCGCGTGCTGACCGTGGCCCTCTCCGTCTTCCGCTCGCAGACCCCGCAGACGGGGACGGACTGGTCCGGGCTGATGGCCGCGACGCTGGTCGCCGCCCTGCCGACGCTCGTGCTCTTCGGTGTCTTCGCCCGGCGGATCGTCAACTCCATCGGCTTCAGCGGGCTCAAGTGACCAGGACAGACAGAGAGGTCGATGCTGTGCGCGGCTCCACGAAACCCTCCCGCCGGTTCCCCCTTCCGCCGGCCGCCCTCGTCGGCGCCGTCTCCCTCGCGCTCCTCGCCACCGGGTGCGGCTCCGGGGCCTCCTCGTCCGCCTCGGAGCCGCCCGGCACCGTCTCGTACTGGCTCTGGGACTCCAACCAGTTGCCCGGGTACCAGGAGTGCGCCAAGGGGTTCGAGCGGGCGAACCCGGGCGTCCGGGTCGACCTCTCCCAGATCGGCTGGAGCAACTACTGGACCAAGCTCACCGCCAGCATGATCGCGGGCACCGAACCGGACGTCTTCACCGACCACATCACCAAGTTCGCGCAGTTCGCCGACCTCGACGTGCTCGCCCCGCTGGACGAACTGCCCGCCACCCGCTCCATCGAGGACTCCGACTACCAGTCCGGCCTCGCCTCCCTCTGGGTCGGCCAGGACGGTCACCGCTACGGCGCGCCCAAGGACTGGGACACCGTCGCGATGTTCTACGACAGGAAGAAGACCGACGCCGCCGGGGTCTCCGCCGACACCATGAACTCCCTCGACTGGAACCCGGTCGACGGCGGCACCTTCGAGAAGACCCTCGCCCGCCTCACCGTCGACACCAAGGGCCGCCGCGGCGACCAGCCCGGCTTCGACAAGAACCACGTCAGGACGTACGGGCTGGCGAGCAACGACGCCGGGATGGCCGACGGCCAGACCCAGTGGAGCGCCTTCACCGGCTCGGCCGGGTGGAAGTACACGGACAAGCCGTGGGGGACCCACTACAACTACGACCAGAAGGCGTTCCAGTCCACCGTCGACTGGTACTTCGGCCTCGCGGAGAAGGGCTATCTCGCCCCCTACGAGGTCTACTCCCAGTCCAACCAGGCCGATGTACAGCTCGGTTCGGGCCGGGCGGCCATCGCGCTGCACGGCTCCTGGATGACCAAGACCATCTACGGCTTCCAGGGCATCGACGCGCGCACCGCCCTCACCCCGGTCGGCCCCACCGGCAAGCGCGCCACCATGCAGAACGGTCTCGCCGACTCCCTCACCCGGCGCGGCGCGAAGAAGCCCGCCGCCCAGAAGTGGGTGGCGTACCTGGCCTCCGACGCCTGCCAGACGGTGATCGGACGACAGGGCGTCGTCTTCCCGGCCACCAAGGCGGGTACGGCGGCGGCGATCGCCGCGTACCGGAAGGAGGGCATCGACGTCACCGCCTTCACCAGGCCGGTCGCGGACGGGACGACGTTCTCGTACCCGATCACCAACTACGCGGCGGACGTGGTGGCCCTCATGCGGCCCGCCATGCAGGACGTGTATGCCAACGGCGCTCCGGTGGGCACGCTCACCACGACCAACCGGCAGATCAACCTCCTCCTCGCTCAGGACGGCTGAGCGCCCGCCCCAGCCTCCGTCAGCGAACCCCACCACAGTGAAAGGTGTGTCATGTCCTTCTCCCTTGGCATCGTCGGCGCCGGCCAGTTCGCCGGGCAGTTCGCGAAGCTCTGGCGCCTCCACCCCGGCGTCGGCGACATCTTCGCGACCGACCTGCTCCCCGAGCGGGCCGAGAAACTGGTCGCCGACCACGACCTCGCCGGCACCCTGCCGTCCTTCGACGCGCTGCTCGCCTCGGACGTGGACGCCGTCGCGGTCTTCACCCAGCGCTGGACGCACGGCCCGCTCGTCGTCCGGGCGCTGCGCGCCGGGAAGCATGTCTACTCGGCGGTGCCGATGGCCGTCTCCGAGGAGGAGATCGCCGCCATCGTCGACGCCGTACGGGAGACCGGTCTCACGTACATGATGGGCGAGACCAGTCAGTACAACCCGGCCACCGTGTACGCCCGTGACCAGGTCGCCGACGGCGCCTTCGGCCGGATCTTCCACGCCGAGGGCGACTACGTCCACGACATGGACCTGGGCTTCTACGACGCGTACCGGTACAGCGGCGGCGAGGGCTGGAAGTCGACCGCCAGCTACCCGCCCCTCCTCTACCCGACGCACTCCGTGGGCGGGGTGCTCGGCGCCTGGCGCACGCACGCGGTGAGCGTGTCCGCGATCGGGGTCAGGGACGAACGGGGGGACGGCGTCTTCGACAAGGACGTCAGCCAGTTCGACAACGACTTCTCCAACGCCACGGCGCTCTTCGAGGTCGCGGGCGGCGGCTCGTTCCGTATCAACGAGTTCCGGCGCGTGGGGTACCCCTCGCACATCCGGGAGTCGCGGTTCCGGTTCTTCGGTACGGAGGGGAGCCTGGAGCAGCTCGCCACCGTCAGCGTGTGGCAGGACAAGAAGGGGGTCACGGACGTCACGGACCACCTCAGGCCGAAGCAGACCCTCTCCCCCGACGACCCGTCGCTCGCCCATGTCCCGCCCACGCTGCGGGACGCCTTCACCTCGGGTTCCGCCCCGGTGCACGACCGGTCGCGGCTGCCGAAGGAGTTCGCCCATGTCTCCAACGGCCACGAGGGGAGCCACCACTTCCTCGCGGACGACTTCGTGACCGCCGTCAGCACGGGCACGCTGCCGCCGGTCAACGCGTGGGTCGCGGCGCGCTACACGCTGCCGGGGATCGTCGCGCACGCGTCGGCGCTGAAGGGCGGGGAACGGCTCCCGATCCCGGACTTCGGGGACGCGCCGCGGTCGTAGGAGCGGCGGGGCGGGCCTCCCGCGTACAGGTGTGTGCGTGTACGTACGCGTACGCACCTGTACGTACATGTACGTGCGGTACGGCCGGCCGTACCGCACGGCCGCTCAGTCGAGGACCGCGGTGGCCTCGACCTCGACCAGATGGCCGGGTACGTCCAGTGCGGCGACGCCCACCAGCGTGCCCGGTGCCATCGGGGTGATCCCCAGTTTCGCCGACGCCCGCGCGACGCCCTCCAGGAACCGGCCCATCTTGTCGGGGGTCCAGTCGACGACGTACACCGTCAGCTTCGCCACGTCGTCGAAGGAGCCCCCGGCCCCGGCCAGGGCTCTGCCGACGTTGAGATAGCACTGCTCGACCTGGGCCGCGAGGTCGCCCTCGCCGACCGTGGTCCCCTCCGCGTCCCAGGCGACCTGCCCGGCGACGAAGACCAGCTTCGAGCCGGTCGCGATCGCCACCTGCCGGTAGACGTCGATCTCCGGCAGTCCCTCGGGGTTCACCAGCGTGATGGCCATGCCGACCGCCTCCTCGTCCCGGCCAAGGTCTCGCGTCCACGAGCGCCCTTGGTCTCTTGTGGTTACTGGGGAACCGTAGGAGAGTCTGGGCTGACATGGAAGAACGCACTTTTCGGTAACGGGGGAACCTGATGGTGACCAAGCAGTTCAGCGGCTCACCGGACGAGGCGGACCTGACCCGCGCGGACTCGCTGGCGCGGGAGATCTTCTCGGACATCGCCAACAAGTGGGCGCTCCTGATCATCGAGGCGCTGGGGGAACGCACCCTGCGCTTCGGCGAGGTGCGCACGGAGGTCGAGGGCATCAGCCACAAGATGCTCACCCAGAACCTGCGCATGATGGAGCGCAACGGCCTCGTCGAGCGGACGGTGCACCCCACCGTGCCGCCGCGCGTCGACTACACCCTCACCGAGCCGGGGCGGGCCCTGCGGGCGACGGTGGACGCGATGTGCGACTGGACCCACCGGTACCTGGGCCATATCGAGGCATCGCGCGGGGAGTTCGCGACCGCGCGCGGCGACGGCGACGCCTGACCGGCCGGGTCCCCTCCCCAGCGCCGTCGCCCGGTCGGCCGACCCGCCGATCCGCCTGGTCAGGCGTCGCCTGCTGCCCGCTGCCCTCGGCCCGCTGCGCTCTGCGCTCTGCGCTCTGCGCTCTGCGCTCTGCGCTCTCAGATGCTCGCCAGCCGGGCCGCGAGCGCGCGCAGCCCGTCCAGCCGGTGTGCGTCGTACGCGAAGGAGAGGCGGTGTCCCTTGCGCGGGATGATCGTCACGCGGGGGCGGGCACCGTCGCTGAACTCCAGCCGGGGCTCCTGCCAGATGTGGTAGCGGTGGGTCCCGGCGAGGCCGAACACCTCCAGCACACTGCCGTCGAAGACGAGCAAGGCGTTGTCGTTCGCTTGCGCTTCGTACCAAAGCATGGACGGGAGGCTAGACGAGCCGCGCCCGGTCCCGACAAGCGGGGTCCGCCCCTCCCGGAAACCCGGGAGGGGCGGACGCGGGGCGGTCACCGGCCGGACGCACCGGCACCGGTGTCACCGCACGGGCTGCCGCGCCGCCTCCGTCGTACCCGCGTCCTCGTCCGGGGCCGGCCGCGCCGCCGCCTTCGCGGCCTCCCTGCGGTCGGTCAGCGCGCTGCCGACGAAGACCGCCACCAGCGAGGCGAGGATCAGCACGATCACCGCGGCGTGGCCCCAGCCGACGGCGCTGCCGAGCAGGAAGCCGGAGACGCCGAAGTCCGCGTCGGAGAAGGTGGAGTTGGCGAGGCCGACATCGCCCAGGAAGGGCAGGACGAGCAGCGGCAGGAAGGTGATCATCAGGCCGTTGGTCATGGCTCCGAGCACCGCGCCGCGCCGGCCGCCGGTCGCGTTGCCGATGACGCCGGAGGCGGCGCCCGTCATGAAGTGCGCGACGATGCCGGGGATGATGATCGTCCCGCCGACCGCGACCAGGACGCCCATGCCGATCAGGCCGCCGACGAAGCTGGCGAGGAAGCCGATCAGCACGGCGTTCGGGGCGAAGGTGAAGACGATCGGGACGTCGAGCGCGGGCTTGGCGTTGGGGACCAGCTTCTCGGAGATGCCCTTGAACGCGGGGATGATCTCGGCGAGCACGACCCGGACACCGGCCAGGATGATGAAGACACCGGCGGAGAACTTCCCGGCCTGCATGACCGCCCAGAGCAGGTACCACTGGCCGCCGCTCAGCTTGTCCTCGACGTATCCGGCACCGGCGATCAGGGTCACGAGCAGGTAGATGACGCCCATCGACACGGCGATGACCACGGTGGTGTCGCGCAGGAAGCCGAGGTTCTTGGGGATCTTCAGGTCCTCGGTGGACTTCTTGGTGTCACCGACGAGCTTGCCGACCAGACCGCTGGTGGCGATACCGAAGTTGCCGGTGTGGCCGAGCGACACGTTGTCCTGCTTGGTCACCCGCCGCATCCAGGGCTGCACCAGCGCGGGCGAGAGGGTCGTGACGAGCCCCTGGGCGAGCGCGCCCCAGAGCACGGCCTGCCAGGCGCTGAAGCCGTTGGCGATGAGGATCACGGCGATCATCGCGGAGAGGTAGAGCGCGACATGGCCGGACATGTAGATGAACTTGAACCGGGTGAAGCGCGCCAGCAGGACGTTGACGACCATGCCGAAGAAGAAGATCAGCGCGGCCTGCGAGCCGTAGTCGGTGAGGACCTTGCCGACGATCGCCTCGTTGTTCGGCACGACGCCCTGGACACCGAAGGCGTGCTGGAACATGTCGCCGAACGGGGTGAGGGCGTCCGAGACGACCCCGGCGCCCGCCGCCAGCACCAGGAACCCGACGAAGGCCTTGATCGTGCCCTTGAGCGTGTCGGAGAGGGACTTGCGCTGGAGCACGAGCCCCAGCAGAGCGATCAGCCCGATGATGACGGATGGCTCACGGAAGATGTCGAGCAGGGTGTTCAGAACGCTGTTCATGGCGGAAACGCCTCTCCACGGGCACGGCGGAGCCGAGGTCGGTGTGGTGGGTCACTGTGATCGCTGCGGTGGTCCACCGGGGGGTGGCTCACAACGGGTCAGGACGTCGGCGGTGGGTCTCCGCCGCACCGGACGCATGGCGCGTGGCGTGTCGCGCACGGCGCATGGTCCGGTCGAGGACGTTCCTGGACGGTGGTGCGGTACCGGGGCCCGGCGGGGCCCGAGGGCCCCCGGGAGCCCCGTGAGGGAGCTACGGAGCGGAACCGTGTACGGGACGCGCCGCACGGCACGCGACGCACGGGGTGTGCGCCGGCGGGTGTGCCGGACGGTGCGCGGACGGTACGGCGGTACGGGCGGTACGGGCGGTAGCGGGCGGTCAGAGCAGCCCGTGCCGCCCGGCCGCCGCCTTGACCGCGTCGCGCAGCTCGTCCTTGTCGATGATGCTGTTGAGCACCACGACATCACCGAGCCCCTGCGCGGCGTCCTCCAGGTCCTTGGCGACGAAGAACACATCGGCGCTCTCGGGACCGGCCGAGCTGATGTCGGTGTGTTCCACCGTGACATCCGGGAGCTGGAGCTCCCGCACGATGTCCTCGATGTTCATCCGCACCATGAAACTGCTGCCGAGCCCGGTACTGCACATGGCCAGGAACTTCGTCATTTCGAAGCACGCTCCTCGAATCGAGTGATCAGCTGGGTGACATCGGCCGCGGCACGCGCGTCGCGCAGCGCGTCGCGGGTCTCCGTGTCCGACAGGATCCGGGCGAGTGACGCCATGGCCCGGCTGTGCGCGGCGGTGTCGGCCGCCGCGAAGCAGAAGTAGAGGTCGACCGCGTGCTCCGGCAGGTCCAGCAGCGGGGCGGGCCGCTCGGTGAGCCGCAGCATCGAGATCGCGGTCCGTACGGCACCGGCCTCGGGCCGGGCGTGGGCCAGGGCGATCCCGTACCCCAGATCGATGTACGTGCCGCCCGCGGCGATCGAGTCGATCATCGCGTCGACGTAGCCGGGGGTGATGTCACCGGCGGTGAGAAGGGGTTCCGCGACCTGGGTGACGGCCTGGCGCCAGTCCAGGACCTCACTGGAGAAACGTATCTTCTCCTCGGTCAGCAGTTCGCTGAGCATGTGCAGCACACTCCGTACGTTGTGACTCGGCCACCCGGCGCCGTCCCGGCGCCGGGACGCTCACTCGGCGTCGGCGATGATGTCGAAGGACAGCTCGGCCGTCTCCGGCAGGAACTTCGACGTCCCGTGGATCACGGGTTTCCTGTTGAGGTCGAAGACCCGTGAGGTCGCGAGCAGCAGGGGCGACCCCTCCTCGACCTCCAGCAGCTCCGCCTCGCGCCGGTCGCACGTGTGCAGCCCGACGACGATCTCGTTGCGCGCGAGCAGCACGTCGTGGTGCGCCCGCAGATAGGCGTAGAGCGAGGTGGTGGTGAAGTCCGCGGTCAGGACGTCCGCGAACCGCTCCTCCTCCACGTACGACTCCGCGAGGTGGTGCACCACGCCGTTCACCCGGCGCAGCCGCTCCAACCGTACGACCGAGGCGGCCGGACTGATGTCCAGCGCGGCGCCGAGCCGCGCGCCGGCCCGCGCCCGTTTCTGGACGAGGACCTCGGAGGTGACCGCGTGGCCCTGCCTGCTCATCTGGGTGAAGAAGCCGGTGACCTCGCTGACGAACCGCTCGCGGTGCTTCAGCGCGTACCGCGGCCGGGTGACGAAGGTGCCCCGGCCGTGCTCACGGATGAGATGTCCGTCGTTGACCAGTTCCTCGACCGCGCGGCGCAGTGTGATGCGGCTCACCGCGTACTCCTCGCAGAGCGCGGCCTCCGGAGGAAGTTGACCGCCCACGGGGAGACCGCTCACCCGGCGCAGCAGGTGATCCCGCACCTGTGCGTACTTGTGCTCGGCCATCCATGGTCTCCTCGTCGAGTCCCTGTGTCGTCAAGACGTCATAATGACCAGAACCCCAGAAGACGTCAATAGGCAATTCTCCCGTCACATGCGGGACGCCCGAAGCGACCTTGATCAGCTCTGATCAGCCGCGTTCGGTCCAGGAGCGCTCCATCGGGGGTGGGTTACGTTGTGCCAAGTCATCATGACGACATGACCTCCAAGGAGCTGCCGTGACCGCCCCCTCTCCCTCCGCCCCCTCCGCCCCGTCCGCGTCCGCCCCCGCCGCCCCCGTCTTCGGCGCGGCAGACCGCCGGGCCGTGGCCGTGGCGCGCGCCCTCGCCATGGACGCCGTGGAGGCCGCCGGTTCCGGGCACCCCGGCACCGCGCTCGCCCTCGCGCCCGTCGCGCATCTCCTCTTCCAGCGCCACATACGCCACGACCCGGCGGACGCCGCGTGGGAGGGCCGGGACCGGTTCGTCCTGTCCTGCGGACACGCGAGCATCCTCCAGTACACGCAGCTCCATCTCACCGGCTACGGACTGGAGTTGGCCGACCTCCAGCGCTTCCGCCGGCTCGGCTCGCTGACCCCGGGCCACCCCGAACTCGGCCACACCACCGGCGTCGAGACGACGACGGGGCCGCTCGGCCAGGGCGTGGCCACCGCCGTGGGCATGGCGATGGCGCTCAAGCGCGACGAGCACCGGCTGACCGGCGCGGACGCCTCGGGCGACCGGGTCGCGGCCGACGAGATCCCGGACCGCAGGGTCTGGGTGCTCTGCTCCGACGGCGACCTCCAGGAGGGCATCTCGTACGAGGCGGGCGCGCTCGCCGGACGCCACGAGCTGGACAACCTCGTGGTCGTCTGGGACGACAACAGCATCCAGATCGAGGGCTCCACGGACCTGACGACCCGTGAGGACACGGCCGCGCGCTTCGCGGCGCAGGGCTGGTACGTGCGGCGCGTGGGGCTCGGCGCGGACGGCGACATCGACACCGACGCCCTCGACGCCGCGCTCACCGCCGCGTCCACCGGCGGGGCGCACGGCGGCCGGCCCAGCCTCATCGTGCTGGCGTCCCAGATCGCCTGGCCCGCGCCGCACGCGGTCAACACCCCCGCCTCGCACGGCGCCCCGCTGGGCGCGGCCGAAGTCGCCGCCACGAAGGCGCTGTTGGGCGTGGCGGAGGAGCCGTTCACGGTACCGGCGGAAGTCCTGGAACACACCAGGGGCGCCCTCGCGCGGGGCGCGGCGCTGCACCACGCCTGGGACAAGGCGCTGGAACAGTGGGCGCTGGCCCACCCCGGACGCGCCGCCGCCCGCGCCCACGCGATCCGCCCCCTCGACCCGGCCGCCACCGCCGCCGCCCTGCCCGACTTCACCCCCGGCACCGCGATCGCCCCGCGCGACGCGTCCGGCACGGTCATCCAGGCGCTGGCGGAGCGCTTCCCCCGGCTCTGGGGCGGCAGCGCGGACCTGGGCGACTCGAACCGTACGACGATCAAGTCCGGCGGCTCCTTCCTCCCCGCGAACGAGCAGGCCGCGGAAGCCACTTCGGGCTCCGCCGAGCCGGGCGGGCTCGCCGGGCGCAACATCCACTGGGGTGTACGGGAGCACGCGATGGCCGCCGCGCTGAACGGCATCGCCCTCATCGGCTACGACACCCCGTTCGCGGGGACCTTCCTGGTCTTCTCGGACTACGAACGTCCCTCGCTGCGCCTCGCCTCCCTGATGCGGCTGCCGGTCGTCCACGTCTGGTCGCACGACTCCGTGGCGCTCGGCGCCGACGGCCCCACCCACCAGCCGGTGGAACACCTCGCGGCGCTGCGCGCCATGCCCGGCCTCTCCGTGGTCCGCCCGGCGGACGCCACCGAGACCGCCGCCGCCTGGCACGCCGCCGTCGGCCGCCGGGGCCCGGTCGGTCTGGTCCTGGCCCGTCAGGGGCTGCCGGTGCTGGACACGGACCCGGCGGCGGTACGGGAGGGCGTGGCGCGCGGTGCGTACGTGGTGGCCGACGCGCCCGGCACGCCGGACGTGCTGCTGCTGGCGAGCGGCAGCGAGGTCGCGCTCGCGCTGACGGCGCGGGAGGAACTGGCCGGCCGGGGGATCGGGGCGCGGGTCGTCTCCGTACCGTGCAAGGACTGGTTCACCGAGCAGGACGCCGCCTACCGCGACTCGGTCCTGCCGCCGGCCGTACGCGCCCGCGTGGTGGTCGAGGCGGCGACGGTCTTCGGCTGGCACGACCTGATCGGGGACGCCGGACGGGCCGTCACCATCGAGGGGTTCGGCACCTCGGCGTCCGCGTCGGACGCGATGACGGCGCTGGGCATGACACAGGACGCGGTCGTCGCGGCGGCCGTCGCCTCGCTCGACGCGGCGGGGTCCCGTTGACCCCGGCGGTGGTGCCCGCGCGGGGCGTCGGGCTCGTCGTCTTCGACTGCGACGGCGTCCTGGTCGACACCGAGCGCATCGGCCCCGCCGTCGTCGCCGAACTGGCCACGGAGGCGGGGTGGCCGCTCACCCCCGACGAGGTGCGCGACCGCTTCCTGGGCCGCCCCGAGTCGTACCTCTACGCCCAGGTGCGGGCCCATGCCCGCACGCCGCTGGGTCCGGAGTGGCTGGAGCTCTACCGCACCCGTGTCCGCGACGCGTTCACGGCCCGGCCGTTCACCATGCCCGGTGTACGGGAGCTGCTGGACGCGCTCGACGCCCGGCAACTCCCCTACTGCGTCGCGTCAAGCGGCGGCCACGACCGTATCGAGCACTCGCTCACGGTCACGGGCCTGTGGAATCGTTTCGCCGGACGCGTCTTCAGCGCCGACGACGTCCCCCACGGCAAACCCGCCCCGGACCTCTTCCTCCACGCGGCCCGCACCCTGGCCGTCCCCCCGGCCGCCTGCCTGGTCATCGAGGACAGCCCGGCCGGCGTCACCGCGGCCCTGGCAGCCGGAATGCCGGTCATCGGCTACACGGGAGGCCCCACCCCCCGCGAGGCTCTGGCCCATGCGAGCCACGGGGTGGTGGACGACCTCGGGGTGCTCGCGGGTCCGGGCTGACGCGTTCTCAGTCAGCGGGACGAGCTGATGGCCTGCGTCGTCTTCCCTGTTGCGCCGACGTGTTGAAGCGGATCGAACAGGGGTGGAACGTGTCGGGTCGGCGTGCGTTCCGGGTGCCTGAGGATCGTCGGGTGGCGTGGGACCGGTGCCAGTTCCGGCCGGGTGGGCGGACCTGCCGAGTCGGTCGATTCGGCCTCGATCGGGCGGCCTGCCGTCGCCGTCCGGGAGACCGCGGCCCTACAAGGCGGCCGGGCCCTCTCCCCCGGCCTCGGTAGGCGTCTTCAGCGCACCAGGAGACCGATGGCGGCCTCCAGTCGTTCGAGATAGAACTCCCGCGATGCGGCCTGATGCTTGAGGCCGATCGATGCGCTGATCATCGTCTGTGCGACAAGGGGGGCCGCCTCACGTCCTGACTCGACGGCGATCGCTCCTGTGATCAGTTCCTCGAAACGTCGCGGCGCGGTCTCGGCGATCTCTCCGAGAAGGTCGGGGTTGTCCTCGATGACCACTGAGACGTCGCGCGTCAGCGGGCCGATGTAGCGGCCCGCCCACTGGTCGAACGCTTCGACGAGGCGCGCCGGAAGCGGTCGGCCGGTGTCGGCCAGGACGTGTTCGACCGCTGTGATGTCCCGCTCCAGGGCCTGGGTGACCGCAGCACGGAACAGAATCTCCTTCGAGGAGAAGAGAAAGTAGAGCCCGGGCCGGGAGATGTGCGCCGCCCGAGCCACCTCCTCCATCGAGGTTTTCCGGTAACCGAATCGCGCGAACGTGACCATGGCGGAGTCCAGAACCATGGTCCGACGGTCGGTATCGGCGACGGTCGACGGCGGGTGGCCAACATCGGGACTGCTCATGGAACGAGCATACGAGCAGGAGTCATACTATACAAATCGAGTCTAGTGCGTATAGTCACCGCCATGGCTGCTCGCGAACCCATCTCCACCCCCTTCACCGCCTCCAGCACCGCGGACGAGGTACTACGGGGCGTCGACCTCACCGGCGTCCGCGCGATAGTGACGGGAGCTTCCTCCGGAATCGGGATCGAGACGGCTCGTGTGCTGACCGCCGCCGGGGCGGAGGTGACGCTCGCCGTCCGGAACACGACCGCGGGTGACGCCGTCGCTGAGACGATCACGAAGTCGACCGGAGGGATCCGGCCCCGAGTCGTCCGGCTCGACCTTGCCGACAGGACCACCGTCACGCGATTCGTCGACGCGTGGGGCGGCCCGCTTCACCTGCTGATCAACAACGCGGGCGTGGTCACCGGTGGCCTCGAACGAACGCGTGAGGGCTGGGAGCTGCAATTCACGACGAACCATCTTGGCCACTTCGCCCTGGCCACCGGCCTTCATGACGCCCTGGCCCTGGGAGCGGCCGACCGCGACGGAGCACGGATCGTCTCGGTCAGTTCGACGGCGCACATGCGTTCCGGCATCGACTTCGACGACCTCCACTTCGAGCGTCGCAGCTACGACCCGCAGATTGCCTACGCCCAGTCGAAGACGGCGAACTCTCTCTTCGCCGTCGAGGCGACTCGCCTCTGGGCGTCCTACGGCATCGTCGCCCATGCGGTGAACCCCGGCGGTGTCGCGACGGGACTGCAGCGGAACTTCACCACGCAACAGAAGGAGTCGCTCGATGCGGCCGAAGCCGCCGGAGTCTTCACGTACAAAACGGTCGAGCAGGGGGCCGCCACCAGCATCGTCGCGGCCGTCGCCCCGGAGTTCGCCCACTCCGGAGGCCACTACCTCGACGATGCACAAGAGGCATACACCGTGCCGAACGACGCCGACCTCGCGCAGCACCCGCACGGTGTCAAGGAATGGGCGCTCGATCCCGCCACCGCCGAGCGCCTCTGGACGGTCTCGACCGACCTGCTCCGCGTCTGACCTCTCGGCGCCACCGCAAGCGGCCCCTTGACCAGGTGGTACAGCAGGAGCAACGGAACCGGTATCTCCAAGAAGTACGCGCAGGCGTGGTCGGTTCACCCGGTTCGGCAACGGAAGACGCGACCCCTGAAGATCAAGCACGCTACCGCCGTGCTCCGACTCGCAGCCTGGGAACGCATCGCCCCCGGCTCGCGGGTGGGGGTGGGGTGACCGGTGCGGCCACCCCGGTGGTTCCTCCTGGGTGAGAAACGGGCTCCGGGCCGGAGTGTGACTCAGGGCGGGAAGGTCAGGCGGTGGCCGACGTTCCTGTCGGAGTGGAGATGATTATGCATCCGTTGGTGACTGCTGCGGCCTCCGTGTACGTTCCGGACTCCGGCACGTCGAGAGCCCCGTACACCCCCAGCCCCAGAACAGCGATAAGCGCGGCTGCCGCAGTAATCGAACGGGTCTTGCTCACGCGGGCTCTTCTCCTTAGAGGTGCAAGATCGCTTACGGGAGAAGACCCTACCGCACCAACGGAAATGGCCACGCCTGTACGAGTTCCACAATAAGGAAGCCACTTACCGCGCGAACGCGGTTCAGCGATCGTCAGCCTGCCCGATTTCCTTTGCGACTTCAAGCAATCGGTTGCTTATCCGGTTCGTCACCTGGGAATCGGGCAGGCGCGCCGCGGAGTCCAGCGCCTGCCGGAGCAGGGACCGGGCCTCGTCGGCGTCACCGGCCGCGAGCCGCACCTCGGCGAGCAGGCACCGCGACTTGACCTCCTCGTCGGCGTCATGGGTGCGCAAGGCCGTGAGCAGAGCCGCACGGAGCTGGTCGGCCGCGGGGCCGAGGGATCTCGTCTCGAAGTACGCGAGCCCCAGGAGCCGCAGCGCACGCGTCTCCTGCCCGGCCGCACCGATCGCCTCGGCGATCCGCAGCGCATCGCGATGGAACCCGGCCGCCTTTTCGGGGTCCCCAGCCTTCCGGTGTGCCTCACCCACGCCGATCAGGACGTCTGCCAAGCTTTTCCGATCGCCGAGGGAGCGGAATTCGTCGATGGCCTCCCGATAGAGCGGAAGAGCCGCATCCATCTCACCCGCGACAACGAGAACGTTGGCGAGGTTCCCTCGCGCCGTCGCACGGTCGTATCGATTTCCGATCGGATCGAGAAGGGATATCGACCGCTCGAACGAATGGCGAGCGAGCGCCATTTCTCCCGCATGGAGATAGAGGTTTCCCATATTGGTGAACGTTTTCCCCATGGCGACTCGGTCGTCCGCCTCGGTGAAAGCGTCCAGCGCATTCCTGAAGTGTTCCAGCGCACGGGAGTGCTCTCCCAGGTGAAGCAGGCAGACCGCGATGTTGTTGTATCCGCGCGCCCGGTCCCAGGCATCGCCCGTCTGTGACTTCACGGCAAAGGAGTTCTGGAAGAGAACCAGCGCCCTGCGATTCTCGCCGAGATGCCAGTTCAAGGCGCCCAAGGTCCGGTACGCCTCCGCCTCGGCGTCGGCGTCGCCGATCCCACGGGCCAGCTCCAGGGCCTGCTCGCCCGTCCGCGCGGCCTCCGGGTAGTGCCCGGTGTTCGCCTGCACGGCACCGAGACAGAGCAGCGCACGGCACAGAGCCGGCCGCTCACCGGTGCGGGACCAGTGGGCGACGGCATGCCGGAGGATGCTCACAGCGTCCTGCCAGTGACAGTCACCCTCCAGGAACCCCCCTGCTTCATAAGCGAGTTGGGCGGCCTGTTCGGGATGACCATGAGTACGTGCATAGTTTTCGGCCGCCAACAGATTGCCGCGCTCGGCGGTGAACCAGGACTTCGCATCCTCTGCGGCCGGCCATTGCGGCAGTTGCACAACGGAACCGCGGCTCCCCGGCTCCGGACGTATCCGGCGGGGGTACACAAGGCGGTCCGCCGCGTCGGCCGCATCCACATAGAAGTGGATCACACGGGATACCGCTTCCTCACACTGCTGTTCGCCATCCTCTGACATCGCCAAAGTTCGAGCGAATTCGTGCACAAGATCATGATATTCGTACCGATCAGGTGTCGGTTCGCGCAGAAGATGACTGGCCAGGAGGGCTTCCAGCAGCCTCTCCACCGCATCCCTGGAAAGGTTCAGAAGTGCCGCCGCCGCATCGGCCGTGAAATCGGCACCCGGATGCAGCCCGAGTCTGCGGAACGCGACGCGCTGTGCGTCGGGGAGCGTCCGGTACGACAGGTCGAAGGCTCGGGCCACCTCCTGCTCGCCGTCCCGGATCTCTCCGAGCCGCCCGGACGGACGGGCCAGGCGCTCCCGCAGCGTGGCCAGCGTCCAGGACGAACGGACCCTGAAGCGATGGGCGACCAGCTCGATCGCGAGCGGAAGATAGCCGCACAGGCGAACGATCCGGGCAACCTCCTGGATGTCCTGCGTGCGATCCTCCCCCGCGAACCTGCGGAACAGGGTGATGGCGTCACCTGTCGGCAGGACGTCCAACGGAATCGACCGGGCATACGGAAGACCCGCGAGGTGGCGGCGGCTGGTGATGATGGTCAGTGAGCCCGACTCCCCGGCGAGCAGCGGCGTGACCTGCGCCGCGCCAGCCGCATCGTCGAGAACGATGACCGCCCGGCGTTCGGCCAGCGTCGACCGCCACAGCGCGGTACGTTCCGCGAGTCCCATGGGTATGGTCTCGGCCGGTGTACCGAACAGGCGCAACAGCGTGGCCAGAGCCGCGTCGGGTGCCAAGGGCTCCTGGACGGACGAGTGCGCACGCAGATCGAGATAGATCTGGCCGTCGGGGAAGCGGGGCGCGAGATGGCGCGCCGTGTGGAGAGCGACAGCGGTCTTCCCCACCCCCGCCATGCCGCTGACCGTCTCCAGGGTGATGACCGACGCGTCCGTCGCCGCCGTGTCGGCCAGCGCGCTCAGCGCCCGTAACTCCTGCCCCCGGCCGACCAGCGGTGACTGGTGCGGCAGGTTCCGGGGCGGCAACGGCTGCGACGGGGGCGACGGCGCGGGGGCGGAGTCGGGGCCGGAGCCGGGGGCGGCGTCGGAGTCGGGGGCGGGAGCGGAGGCGGCGGTCGACGAGGAGCGGAGTGCCGAGGGCGCCTTGTCGGCGCGCGCCCCGCCGGGCCGCGTGCCGGTCGTGCGCCCCGGGGTGTGTCCGTTTCCCGGGGTGCCCAGCACGCTCCGTACCAACTCCCCCGGCGCCACCCGCTCCAGGATCCCCCGGTGGATCCGGTTCAGCTCCGCGCCGGGGCGCGAGCCGTACTCCGACACCAGGAGCCGGCGGATCCGCTCGTGGACCCGTAGCGCCTCCGTGTATCTCCCGCAGCCGTACCGCGCCAGCATGAGCTGCGCCGCGATCGCCTCGTCGCCCGGGTGCTCCTCGGCCAGGGCGGGGAGTTCGTCGGCCAGATCCGTGAAGCGGCCCGTTCTCAGGGCGGCGGCGTTACGGGAGACCGTGGCGGCGAGGCGGCGCTCCGCCAGGGTTCTGCGCACGCTCATGGCCCACTCGCCCGGCAGCCCGGCCAGCGCCTCGCCCTGCCAGAGCTGTTCCGCGCCGGTGAGCAGGGACAGCGCCTGTTCGTCGTCCCCGCCGGTGACCGACGTGGCCGCCCGCGCCACGAGTCGCTGGAAGCGGAACCAGTCGATGTGCTGGGCGTCCACCTCCAGTACGTACGTGTGGGCACGGGTGTGGATACGCGGGGCGCCCGGCCCGTCCCCGGCCCGGCGCAGATGGCGGCGCAGCCTCGACACGTACGTATGCGTGTTCGCGCGTGCGTTCTCGGGCGGTGCGGTGTCCCACAGCCGGCCCATGAGCCTGTCGATGGAGACGGGACGCCCCGCGTCCAGCGCGAGCGCGGCGAGCACCGCCCGCTCCTTGTCCGATCCCAGCTCCAGCCGCTGCCCGTCCAGCCGGAGTCCCACAGGCCCGAGTAAGTGGAAATCCACCAGCGCCCCCCGCTGGATCGCCCAATTTCACCTGAGCATGGCACGAAGGGAGGTCGCCCGCCAGACAGCGTCCGTGCGCGCCGCATCGTTCGGGTGGGGGCCTGGGTAGGACCACAGGCAGCGAGCGACGGGGGGCGAGCGGTATGGACGGAGCGCGCGAGGAGGGCCGGGGCAACACCGTCGGCGGCGATGCGCGGCTGTACGGGCCGACGGTGCAGGCCGGTTCCGTGGAGGGCGGTATCCATCTGCACGCGGCGGCCGTGGACGGCGCGCCACCGCCGATGCCACGGCAACTGCTGCCCGTGCCGTCCCACTTCACCGGCCGGCGCGACGATCTGGCCGCACTCGACGCCCTGCGCGCGGGCGACGGGGAGCGCCCCCTGATCGTCGTCACGGGCCCGGCGGGGATCGGCAAGACCACCCTGGTGTCGCGCTGGCTGCGGGAACTCCAACCCGACTTCCCGGACGGCCAGTTGTACGCCGATCTGCGCGGTCACTCGGTCGGCGACCCGGTGCGGCCCGGCGAGGTCCTGGGGCACTTCCTGCGGGCGCTCGGCGCCCGGTCGGTCCCCGCGGACCTGGCGGAGCTGGCCTCGCTCTGGCGGTCGCGCTCCGCCGGGCTGCGCCTCGCCGTGGTGCTCGACAACGCGCTCACCGCCGCCCAGGTGAGACCGCTGCTCACCGGCGGTCCCGGCACCCTCGTCGTCGTGACCAGCCGCCGCCGGCTGACCGGGCTGCGGCTGGACGGGGCCCGGTTCCATCCCCTGGGGATGCTCGGCGCCTCGGCGGGCGTGGAGTTGCTGGCGCAGGGCATCGGCGCCGAGCGGGTCGCCGACGAACTGCCCTCCGCCCGGGAGGTGGTGGCCCTCTGCGCCGGTCTGCCCCTCGCCCTCTGCCTCGCCTCCGCGCGGCTGGCGTCGAGACCCCGGCAACCGCTGAGAGCACTCGCCCACGCACTGGCCCACGAGGCCGGCCGACTGGCCGCGATCGACGCGGCGGGAGAAGGGGAAGCCACCGTGCGCAAGGCCCTGGACGTGTCGTACGCGGTGCTGTCCACCGAATCCGCGCTCCTCTACCGGCGCCTCGGGGTGCTGCCCGTACGTACCTTCGACGCGTGGACGGCCGCCGCGGTCTGCGCCGAGCCGCTGGAGTGGGCGGAGCGTCGGCTGGACGAACTGATCGAGGCCAATCTGGTCGAGGACATCGGCCCGGAGACCTGCCGCTTCCACGACCTGGTCCGTATCCACGCCCGGGACCGCGCGGTCGCGGACGACACCGGAGCCGCCCGCGAGGAGGCGCTGCGCCGGGTCTGCGACTGGTATCTGCGTACGGCGACGGAGGCCCAGCGGCGGCTGACGCCCGCCCAGTTCACCTTACGGAGCACCTACGGCCCGCCCCCGGGGACGGAATCGGGGAGGGAATCGGGCACGGAACCGGAGTCGGAGCCGCCGCCGCTGCCGTACACCGACGACGTGGGCGCGCTCGGCTGGCTGGACGCCCAGCGGATGAATCTGATGGCCGCCGTGCGGGCCTCGGCGGAGCGCGGCTGGGACGCGATGTGCTGGCAACTCGTCGATGCCCTCTGGCCGCTCTTTCTGCGTCTGCGCCACTACGACCTGTGGATCGAGGCCCACGCGATCGGCCGGGACGCCGCCCGGCGCGCGGGCGACAGGGACGGCGAACGGCAGATGCTCAACTCGGGGGCCATCGGCCTGAGCGCCGCCGGGCGGACCGAGGACGCGGCCGACTGGTACACGGCCTCCCTCGGCGCCGCGCGGGAGGCGGGCGACGTACGGGACGAGGGGCAGGCCCTGCTGGGGCTCGGCTCCTGCCACCGTGAGGCGGGGCGCCCGGCCGAGGCGGGCCCGTATCTGCGTCGTGCCGTCGAGGTCTGGGAGGGGTGCGGCTATCCGCGCGGCGCGGCGCTGGCGCGGATCGTGCTCGGGGAACTCGCCCTCGCCGGCGGCGACCACGCGGGCGCCCTCGCTCTCTTCGGCCACGCCCACGACGGCCTGGTCGCCGTACGAGACCCGCACGACGCGGCCCGCGCCCTGGCGTTCCTGGGCCGCGCCCGCGCCGCCGCCGGGGCGCACGCGCGGGGCGTGGCCGAACTGGAGGCGGCGCTGGCCGTGTTCACCTCCTCCGGGGCCGTGCACTGGCAGGCGCGGACGCTGGAGATGCTGGGCGACTGCGCCCTGGACCGCGGCGCGGACGGCGACACCGGCGCGGCCGACCACCACGTCCGGGCGCTCGCGCTCTACGAGACGACCAGCCCGGCCGACGCCCGCAGGCTGCGGCTCAGCCTCCTTTCCCGTGGGGCCGGTTGAGGCACGGCTCGCGCGGGTCCCATGGATCGCGCGGCTCGCACCGCTCCCGCGACTCGCACAGCTCACGCGGCTCGTACGGCTCACGCAGCTCGTACGGCTCACGCGGCTCGCAGAGCTCACGCAGCGAGTGGCCCGCCACCAGCCACCCGTGCAGACACGACGGGACCAGCGACCACCCCGGCCGCGTACGGCGGGGGTCCGTCCCCCGGGGCGGGAGTACGGCGCACCGGTCGCCGTCCGCCCCGGCCGCCACCCAGCCGCCGCCGGGGAGCGGCGCCGCGACCAGCCGGGCGCCGGGGTGGGCGGCCCGGATCTCCGCGAGCCACCGCAGCGCACCGTCGGCCGGCCGCGCCCGGCCCGTCTGGAGCACGTCGGCGCACTCCAGCCGGCGCGGATCCCGGCAGGCGTCGGCGTCGACGGCCAGATGCTCGTCCAGCGGCGGGGCGCACCACCCCGCCGCGGCGCGGGCAGGGGCGGTACGGGCGACGAGCGCCCGGCCGGGCAGGGCCAGCACCGTACCGTCCACGGGCGCCCAGGGCCCCGTACCGTACGGTCCGGCCCAGTCGACGGCGACGAAGTGTGCGACGAAGCCCCTCACGCCGACACCTCCCGCCGTCCCGGCCCCGCGCCCGATCCCGGCCCCGATCCCGCGCGCGCTCCCCAGGTGTCCGGAAGGCTCGGGTCCGGCAGCGGGACCGTCACCGGCTCGTGCGCCGGCTGCCCGAGGCCCAGGACCCGGTACATCAGGCGCCGCATGTTCCGGTTGAAACGGCCGGGCTCCGAGGTGATGCGCGCGGAGATCGCCGCGTGTTCGTCCCGCCGGTACTCGGCCGCCGCGTAGTCGAGCTGGTCGGCGAGCGGATGGGCCGGGGAGAGCGCGGGGGCGGTGACCGCGAGGGCGGCGGCCGGGGACGCCGGGTTGATCTCCGGCTCGGGCGAGGAGGCCAGCAGCACCGGGGCTCCGGTGAGCGTCGCGTACAGCGTCACGGATCCGTGGTCCCCTATGACATGGTCCGCGGCGATCAGGACGCTGCGCCAGTCCGCCTCGGGCGGTACCAGACCGACCCCGCGCTGCACGCACCGCGCCAGCCACGCCTTGACCTGCCACGGCCCGTGTCCCGCCCAGACGTTGGGGTGGACGAGGACGGCCGTACGGTAGCGCTCGGGCGGCAACTCCCCGATCAGCCGCGGCAGCAGCGTCTCGAACCCGCCGAACGCCGACCGGGGGCCCCACGTCGAGACGACGACCACCAGCTTCTGCTTCTTGCCGACACCGAGCGCCCGGCGGTACGCGGCCCGCAGCGGCAGGCTCGCCGTGATCCTGTCGTGCACGGGGTCGCCGACGACATGGGCGACCGGCAGGGCCTCCGGGCAGTGGCGGTGGAGCTCCCGCAGGTCCTCGTGGTGCGGTACGACGACGGCGGCGGGCATCACCCCGCCCGGGACCAGGTCGCGCCGGCGCAGCCCGGCCACGCCCGCGTCCGGGCCGCCGGTCAGCCGCTTCACGTAGTTGGCGCCGTGCGGCAGTGTGATCAGCGGGGCGCGCAGTTGCTCGACACCGCGCGGCCCCGCCGTGAGGGCGAGGTCGAACGTGGTCCTCGTGGCCTCGTCCCACGGCAGCAGCGGGCTCCCGAGCCGGGCGAGGAACTGCGGCACCTCACCGCCGAAGGCGTGCGGCGGCGCCGTGAACACCACCTGCACGCGGAAGTCGGACTCCAGCAGCGCCAGGACGTCGAGCAGGCGCTTCGCGTACGTGACGGTGTGCGCCACGGCCAGGACCCGCTTGCGCTCCACCAGGGTCAGCCACTGACGGTTCTCCACCGGCACCGGCTCGACGGGCACCGGCACCGCCATCGGCACCGGTGCGACGGACGTACCCAACACAGACATGATTCCCCCGAAGTACGTGTGAGTGTGTGACGGACTGTGCTCGTGCTCCCCTGTGTGCGTGTGCTCTCCATGCGTGCCCCGTCGCGCGGACGGAAGCCTTGACGGACCCTTGAGGAATCCTTGCTAGAAAGGCGGGGGCCGGTTCCGGTCCCTCGAAAGTCGACGACAGGCCGGGAGCACGCGTGACAGGGCACGGGATACCCGACGCATACATGGAGGGGTACGCCCGCATCCTCGTGGCCGTCGCCGCCACCGGACGCAGACTCACCCGGGAGGAGCTGCTCGCCCGCCGTGAGCTGGGGGAACAGGCCGCGGAGGCCGGGTTCGCCCTGCGGGCGCTGGTCGGGGCGCATCTGTCGGCGGCGCGGGAGCACTGGCCGGTCGGCGGGGGCGACGGCGGCGCGGCGGACAGCGTGCTCGCCGCCGTCGAACAGGCCGTGGACGCGTTCGCCGAGGGGTACGAGCGGGCGCAGCGCCTCGCCGTACGCCAGGAGGCCGCCGCCCGACGGGAGTTCATCGACGACCTGCTGTACGGGCGCAGCGATCTGGGGCGGCTGGCGGAGCGCGCCGAGCGGTTCGGGCTGCGGCTGTCGTACGAGCACGCCGTGGCGGTCGCGGAGGGGTGGGTGGCGTACGACGAGGAGGACGCCGTACCGCGCTCCGTGGAGCAGGCGCTGATCGGACGGTTCGGGGACCGCAGTGTGCTGCTCACGACCAAGGCGGGGCGGCTGGTGTGCATCGCGCCCGGGGATCAGGGCGAGGTGCTGACGTACTTCGCCAAGCAGGCGTTCGCGGCGACGGACGGCGGCCGGGTCGCGGTCGGCCGGCCGCAGCCGGGGGTGGGCGGGGTGGTGCAGTCGTACGAGGAGGCGCTGAGCGTGCTCGATCTCGCGGAACGGCTCGATCTGGACGGCCCGGTGCTGCGCGCCGCCGATCTGCTGGTCTACCCGGTCCTGACGCGTGACCGGCAGGCGATGACGGACCTGGTGCTCAACACGCTCGGCCCGCTGGAGGCGGCGCGCGGCGGGGCCGGGCCGTTGCTCGAAACGCTCTCCGTCTACTTCGACGCGGGGTGTGTGGCGGCGGAGGCGGCGCGGCGGCTGTCGCTGAGCGTGCGCGCGCTGACGTACCGCCTGGAGCGGATCCACCGGCTCACCGGTGCCGATCCGGGCGATCCGATGCACCGTTATGCCTTGCAGACGGCCGTGATCGGGGCCAGGCTCATGGACTGGCCGGACAAAACCTTCTGAGCCGTGACATGGCGAACAGCACCATCACGGAAACATCACGGAACCGCCACGGCGCGGCTGCGGAAGGGCTGTGGCAAGTCCACGGCACGGCCACGGCACGGCTACCGGCATTAAGAACGCGTTAAGACTGCCGGAAAACGGCAATGTCGGGTTCCGGTCGAACATGCGACGATAGGGCTCTGGCCGAGGACATCGCGCCAGTGGGGGAGGTTGCTCCGATGACCTTGTTTCTCGGTATCGGCATCGCGGGGATCGTGCTGCTCGTCCTGTCCTTGATCTTCGACGGGGTGCTCGAAGGGCTCTTCGACGGGGTCGGGGTCCTGGACGGACTCTTCGACGGTCTCCTGTCGCTGCCCGTGATCGCCGGGTTCGTGTCGATGCTCGGCTTCGGCGGCGCGCTCGTCCTCGGCACCACCGAACTCGGTACCGGCCCGGCCGTCGCTGTGGGGGCGGCGGCCGGAGTCGGTGCCGGCTGGCTGACCTGGAAGTTCAGCAAGGCGCTGATGCGCGACCAGACGTCCGTCACCCCGCGCGGCGACGACCTCGTGGGGTCGTCGGGCACGGTGGTCACGGCGATTCCGGCCACCGGCTACGGCGAGGTGCTGCTGCGGCTCGGCGGGCAGCCGGTGAAGTTCTCCGCCAAGAGCGCGGAGCCGGTGGCGTACGGCACGGAGGTCTGGGTGGAGGCGACGCTCTCGGCGAGTTCCGTCTCCGTACGCCCGGTCCAGCGCTGACCGGTCACCGACCGGTCGCCTCACCGGCACACTCCCCACGCCCAGTACATTGCGCGGCACATAACGCACCATCGCCGTGCGAACCGTTCCGATCTGCCGTCCCCCGGGAGGCAAGGGAGAGAGCCCCATGAGTCCAGTCGTCATCGCCGTGCTGGGGATCGTCGTACTCGTCGTTCTGCTGGCACTGGTCGTCATCACGCGCTACAAGGTCGCGGGCCCCAGCGAGGCGTTCATCGTCACCGGCCGGCGCGGCAAGAAGTCGACCGATCCCGACACAGGCCGGATCTCCATCGACAACAGCGGCCAGAAGGTCGTGGTGGGCGGCGGCGTCTTCGTCGTCCCGTTCGTCCAGCAGAAGTTCACCCTGGACCTGTCCAGCCGCCACATCCCGATCGCGGTACGCGGCGCGGTCACCCTGCGCGGTGTGAAGGCCAACCTCGAAGGCGTCGCCATCGTCAAGGTCGGCGGTACGGAGGACTCCATCCGGGCCGCGGCCCAGCGCTTCCTCCAGCAGCAGGGCGGCATCGTCGGCTTCACCCAGGAAGTCCTCTCGGGTGCGCTGCGCTCCATCGTCGGCCGGATGTCGGTCGAGGACATCATCCGCGACCGCGCGGCCTTCGCCGGCCAGGTCGCGGAGGAGGCGGAGGCCAGCCTCTCCGGGCAGGGCCTGGTGCTGGACGCCTTCCAGATCCAGGACATCACGACCGAGGGCTCCTACCTGGAGGACCTGGGCCGTCCCGAGGCCGCCCGCGCCAAGCAGGAGGCCGACATCGCGGAGGCCGTCTCGCGGCGCGCCGCCGAGCAGGCCCGGCTGAAGGCCGAGGAAGAGATCGCGATCGCCCAGCGGACCTTCCAGCTCAAGCAGGCCGAGATCAAGGCCGAGACGGACGAGGCCGTGGCGCGGGCCGCCGCGGCGGGCCCGCTCGCCCAGGCGGCGCGCGAGCAGGACGTCCTGATGGAGCAGGAGAAGGTGGCCGAGCGCCAGGCCGCGCTGACCGACCGCGAGCTGGACACGAAGGTGCGCAAGCCCGCCGACGCCGCGCGCTACCAGGCCGAGCAGGAGGCCGAGGCGCGCCGTATCGCCCTGGTCAAGCAGGCCGAGGCGGACGCCGAGCGCTCCCGTCTGACCGGTGAGGGCGAGAAGGCGCACCGCGCCGCGCTCGCCGCCGCCGTGCGGATCGAGGGTGAGTCGGAGGCCGCCGCGATCGCCGCCAAGGGGTCGGCCGAGGCGGAGGCCATGCACAAGAAGGCGGACGCGTTCGCGCGGTACGGCGACGCGGCCGTCCTCCAGATGCTCGTCGAGGTCCTGCCGTCGGTGGTGGCCAAGGCGTCCGAGCCGCTGAGCGCGGTGGACAAGATGACGGTCATCTCGACGGACGGCGCGGGCCAGCTCGCCCGTACGGTCGCGGACAACGTCGCCCAGGGCGTCGAACTCCTCAGCTCCACCACGGGTGTCGACCTCGCGGAGCTGCTGAAGGGCGTGGGGGCCGGGAAGTCGCTGACGACGACCCCGGCGGCCGGGTCCGCCGGCCCGGCCGCGGCGGCCCCCGACGCCGGGGCCAACGGGACGGCGCAGGGCGGCCGTATCGAGGTCACGGACTGACGTTCCGCCCCTCCGCACGGGGTCGGACGTAGTCGAAGAATGTGGGCGCCCCGCGGGGGCCCGGCCCCCCGGGCCCGCCGTGTGTTGAACCCCGGCCCCCGTCCCCGGGAACCCGACCATTTAAAAGATGTTACTCTGCCCCCCCTATTATTGGGGTAT
>NZ_JBHZDA010000017.1:62171-62957 GCF_042755665.1 Streptomyces sp. NPDC059142 | reverse complement strand
AAAATATTATTAAGATGTGTTTGTTGTTAATTAAAAAACCCGCCGCGGCGGGGGGGGGGGGTCTCTGTGCGGGGCCGCGGCGGCGGCGGGCGCCCGCCGGCGGCCCCCGGCCCCTCCTTCTCTTCACCGGGTGCCGCTCACCACTGGTACGGGAGGTACTTCCCGTCGAGTGTCACGACCACCCGGTCGCCCGCCGGGTCGGGCACGCGCTTCACGTCCAGCCGGAAGTTGATGGCGCTCATGATGCCGTCGCCGCACTCCTCGTGGATCAGCTCCTTGATGGTCGGCCCGTAGACCTGGATGACCTCGTAGAGCCGGTAGACGGTCGGATCGACCGGTACGGCCGCGTCGAGCGCGCCGCGGGTGGGCTGGAGCCTGAACGCCCGTACGACGTCCTCGCCGAGATCCAGGAGCGACGCGGCGGCCTCCGCCTGCTCCGTGCTCATCGGATGCTGGCCGAGCAGCGCGGCGGTGGTCCAGGCCACCGGCCTGCCGACCGCTTCGGCGAGCTGCGCCCAGGTCAGGCCGAGTTCGGCCTTGGCGCCACGGACTGCTTCGGCTGCTTGCTGTTTGGTGAGCATGGGGAGAAACGTAGGAGTGCGTACGTTCCCACGCAATGGTGCCCCGGGGGCCGTTGGGGCGGACCCGGGGCGGGGGCCGACAGGGCGATGGCCCGGCCGTCAGGTCACCGAAGTGCCGTACGGCCCGGCCACCGCCCGAGTGCACTGGACAAACGACCGCCCCTGGCGGTGGGGCCGGGGCACACGCTCATCGCGTTAAACGGTC
>NZ_JBHZDA010000017.1:46197-62161 GCF_042755665.1 Streptomyces sp. NPDC059142 | reverse complement strand
CTTCTGTGTCCGCGGGTGTGGGGTGGGGCGTCCCGGGGTGGGGGTCCCGAGTGGGGAGGGCCCCGCCCGCTCACCACCCTGTTCTTTGCCCTCGGGCCCCACCGCCCGAGGACTCTGCACACACGACCGCCTCTGCCGGAGGGGCCGGGCCACACGCTCATCGCTTGAACGCGTCCTTGGCCTTCTCGCCCGCCTGGCGCATGTCGCCCTTGGCGCGCTCGGCCCTGCCCTCGGCGGTCAGCCGCTCGTTGCCGACCGCTCGACCGACGGTTTCCTTGATCGCACCCTTGACCTGATCGGTCTTCGCGGAAGTCTTCTTGTCGGCGGTCATGTCGCGCTCCCTCAAGTGTCGAAATCGCTGACGCCAGCCCGTCTGCCCGGGCACTCCGGGGGCAAACCCCCGCTCTTCCACGATCGTCCGTCCGAGCCCTGTGCCGACCAATCGTGACGGAACGCGTTTACGGTCCCGCATCTCGGTAACACTCCGTAGCTAAGAGGCTGTGCGGCCCGACAGCACACCCGACAACTCAACAGCTCGACAGCCCAACAGCTCGACAACACAGCAGCTCGACAACACAGCAGCTCTGCGAAAGGCGGGACCATGTCTGTGATCACACTCGCTGTCCTGGCGGTACCGGTGGCGATCATCACCGCGCTGCTGCTCGCCAGCCCGGTCTCGGACCGGGCGTCCGGCGAGGGCGGCCTCCGCAAGGATCTACGACACCGCTTCGGCCCCGAGTTCGACCGTGTGACCGCCCGCCACCACGGCGACCCGAAGGCGGCCGAACGGGAACTGGCGGCGCGGCTGCGGCACTTCCGCGGTCTGCGGCTCAGGGAGCTGTCCGAGCCTGAGCGCGCCCAGTACTCGGCGCAGTGGACCGGCCTCCAGGAGCAGTTCGTGGACTGCCCGGGCGCGGTCGTGGCGAAGGCGAACGTCCTGCTGAACCGGCTCGCGATCGACCGGGGTCTCCCCGCCGAGTCCCGGGCCCGCCAGTTCGAGGCGCTGTCCGTGCTCCACCCGGAGCAGGTGGAGGGCGCGCGGCTGCTGGACGCCGTGGCCCGCCAGGCCGCCACGGGTGGCGGTACGGGCACGGACACCACCGGTGCGGGTGCCGACCCGGGCGGCGCGGAGACGATGCGGCACGCCATGATCGCGGGTCGCGCGCTCTTCGACACCCTGATCGCGCCGTCGGCGCAGGCGTCACCGTCGACTGCGCTGCCGTCGCGACGGGCCCCGCACCGCGCGTCCCACTGACGTCCGGCTGACGTCCGGCTCACAGCTCCCGGCGGAAGTCTGCGAGGATCCGCGTGGTCCGCCGCGCCGTCTCGGCGTGCGCGGCCATGCGGTCCATCGCCTCCTTGTGCTCCGCCACCTCGCGACGGCCGTCGAGGTAGAGGGCGCCCGTCAGATACTCGACGTAGACCATGTCGGGCATCTCGGGGACGGCGAAGCGGAAGACGACGAAGGGGCTGTACGTGCCGGGGTGGTGCCCGGCGGCGAACTCGGCCAACTGGAGCGTCACGTTCGGGAGTTCGGACGCCTCCAGCAGCCGGTCGATCTGGGCCCGCATCGCGGCGGGCGTCCCGACGCGGCGCCGGAGCACCGTCTCGTCCAGGATCGCCCGGAACGCGGGCGCGCCGGGCTTGGTCAGCAGCGTCTGTCTCTCCATACGGAGCGCGACATGGCGGTCGATCCGGTCAGGATCGCTCCGCCCGACCTCGCCGTTGGTCAGTATCGTCCGGGCGTACTCCTCGGTCTGGAGCAGGCCCGGCACGAAGTGCGGTTCGTAGCACCGGATGGTCCTGGCGGCCTCTTCGAGGCTGACATGGCCGCCGAACCAGTCCGGCAGTATGTCGTGGAAGCGCTGCCACCAGCCCGGCCGGTTGGCCTCCTCGGCGAGGTGGAGGAAGCTCTCCACCTCCCTGTCGGACACGCCGTACGCGGCGAGCAGGATCTGCACGTACGGGATCTTGAGACCGACCTCGGCCATCTCCATCCGGCGGATCGTGGCGGGCGCGACCCGCAGCAGTCCGGCGGCCTGGTCCCGGCCGAGGCCGGCTCTCTCGCGGAGGGCCTGGAGCTGCTTGCTGAGGACGAGTTGTCCGATCGTCGGGGCGGACCGCGGCTCACTCATGCCCCACCCCCCAGCTCCGACATGCGGGCAGTGTGCCACAGGAAGGTGATCGTGGACACAGGCGATGCCGAGATGACCACGGAGTGTGTTCAGCCCGTGGAAACCGTGGATTTCCCGGGGAATCCGGGTTCCTTGCGGGCGGTGATCAGCTCGTGGAGATACGTCTTGGTGATGTGCCCGCCGTACCGGCCGTCGATCAGTCCGCGGAGGTCCGACAGCAGCCCCTCGCGCGCGACGGGCTCCAGGGCGCGGTGTCCCGAGTAGGTCATCAGTACGTCGATGTAGGCGTCGGCGGAGTACGTGATCTCCCGCGTCCAGCGCGCCACGGAGACCGGCCCGAACCGTTCGGAGGCGGCCAGTTCCGCGGTGTCGGTCGCGACCGGCGCCGAGGCGCGCAGCCGCAGACCGGGCGGGGTCGCCGGGTCCCATCGCTCGTAGCACCGCTGGGCGTCCGCGAAGAAGGCGTCATCGCTCCGGGTGGTCTCCGAGGCCACATGGTGCGTGGTGACCAGCGCCAGCAGGCCGCCGTCGCGCAGCGCGTCCGCCGCCCTGTCCAGCCGTACGGCCGGGTCGAGCCAGTGGAAGGCGGTCGCCACGACCAGCGCGTCGTACGGCTCCGGGGGCGCCGCCCAGGTCTCGAAGGGCGCGACCACGACCTCGGCGGCCGGGTACGGCCCCAGGTTGCGCGACGCCACGGCCGCGAGGGACGGACCCAGCTCCACGGCGGTGACCGAGCAGCCGTACCGGGCCAGCGGTACGGTCAACTGCCCCGTGCCAGGACCCACTTCCAGGAGCCGTCGGCCGGGCCCGAGGCGCGCCGCCGCGGCCAGCGCCTCGACCAGCGGGGCCGGGTAGGCGGGGCGCGCCCGGTCGTACAGTTCGGCGTCCTCGTCGAATGTGTCCCGCAGCACAGTGCCTGGTCCCTTCGCGCGCTCTCGCTCTCCCGGCGTCCGCCCGGCCTGTCAGTCTCGCGGTCGCGCGCTCCCCAGGTCGCGCGAATTTCTCCGGCGCCCCGGCGGGGCGACACGGCGCGCTCCGGGGTGGCGAAGGTGAACCTTCGGGGTCCGCAGGAATATCTTCGGGTGTCCGGAGGATGGAGACCGCCGGTTAGCATCGACCGACCGGCCTTTCCGTCGTGCCGGTCTTCCGCTGTCTTTCGCAGCCCTTCAAGTGCTGGAGTGATCTGGACGTGTCCCGACCGCGTGTGGGTGTGGCCGTGCTGACCATGGGAACCCGGCCCGTCGAGCTGCGTGCTCTGCTGGATTCCGTGGCCAAGCAGCGGGAGGCCGCCACCCGGATCGTCGTCGTCGGCAACGGCTCCCCGCTGCCGGAGCTGCCCGAGGGCGTCATCGGGGTCGAGCTGCCGGAGAACCTCGGGGTCTCCGGCGGGCGCAATGTCGCCATGGAGAAGCTCCGCGAGGCCGGTGACGTGGACATCCTCGTCGACCTGGACGACGACGGGCTGCTCGTCGAGGCCGATGTGTTCACCCGTATCGCCGATCTGTACGAGGCGCGGCCCCGGCTCGGCATCGTCAGCTTCCGGATCGCCGACGAGACCGGCTACACCGCGCGGCGGCACATCCCCCGGCTGCGCGCGAAGGACCCGATGCGCGGCGGCGAGGTGACCACCTTCCTCGGCGGCGGGCACGCGCTGTCCATGCCGATGCTGGCGGAGACCGGCGGCTGGCCGGACGCGTTCTTCTTCACCCACGAGGAGACCGACCTCGCGTGGCGCGCGCTGGACTCGGGCTGGTCGATCCTCTACGAGCCGGAACTGGTCCTCCAGCATCCGCGCACCTCCCCCGCCCGGCACGCCGAGTACTACCGGATGACCGCCCGCAACCGCGTCTGGCTGGCGCGCCGCCATCTCCCCGCCGTCCTCGTGCCGCTCTACCTCGGTACGTGGATCCTGCTCACGGTGGCGCGTACGCGGTCGGTGAGCGGGCTGCGCGCCTGGTTCGGCGGATTCTCCGAGGGCCTGCGCACCGCGTGCGGGCCGCGTCGCCCGATCCGGTGGCGGACGGTACGGCGGATGACGGCACTGGGCCGCCCGCCGGTGATCTGAGCCGTACGGAGCACCGGGGGCGGAGCACCGCGGCCGGAGCGCCGCAACCGGAGCGCCGCGGCCGGAGCGCCATGTGTCCGGGGCCGGGCGGCCGGTCCGGTCAGCCGGTGAAGGACTCGGGCCCGAAGCGGCCCCATGCCAGGAAGAGGGCCAGGGCGAGGTAGATCACGTCGCCCGTGACCGTCAGCCGCTCGCCCCTGCGCAGCCGCATGGTCAGCGCGCAGGCGAAGAGCACCACCAGCCCGGCGGCGGTCAGCGGCACCAGCACCGGCGCGACACCGAGCACGGCGGGCAGGACGAGACCCGCCGCCGCCAGGAGTTCCACGGCGCCGATCGCCTTGAGGGCACCGGGGGTGAAGTCCTCGACCCAGCGGGTGGCGGCGCCGCCGATCCCCGCCAGCTTCTCCTTGGGCACGAACATCTTGGCGCTGCCGTTCAGGCAGATGAAGGTCAGCAGCCCGGCGATGATCCAGAGTGCGAGGTTCATCATCACTTCCTTGGTCGAGGATTACCTGCTTCCCTCTGGACGAGACGGCGCTCCCGCCGGTGACATGTCCCGACCGCCCACCCGATTCCCCCGTGACGTCCCGGGCTCTCCCGGGGCCTCCCGGGGCCCGCGGTGTCACAGGGCGGCGGGCTGTCCCGTCCAGAGGTCCGGGGGCGGAGTCACCGCCGCACACGGAGGAGAAGGCGATGGACCTGAGGGACGGGCGGCCGTACCACCACACCGGGGGCCGGGCATGAACAAGGCCGATGAGTTCGAGGAGCTGCGCCCGCTGGTGTTCTCGATCGCGTACCGGATCCTGGGCAGCGTGAGCGAGGCCGAGGACGCGGTGCAGGAGACCTGGCTGCGGTTCGACGGCTCGGCGACCGTTCCCACGTCGGTCAGGGCGTTTCTCTCCACCACGGTGACGCGGCTCTCGATCGACGTGCTGCGTTCCGCGCGGGTACGGCGGGAGGCGTACGTGGGCCCGTGGTTCCCCGAGCCGCTGCTGGACGATCCGTACCAGGACCCGGCGCGCGCGGCGGAGCTGGCCGACTCGGTGTCCATGGCGGCGCTGCTGCTCCTGGAACGGCTCAGCCCGCTGGAGCGGTCGGTGTTCGTGCTGCGGGAGGTGTTCGGCTTCGGGTTCGACGACATCGCCTCGGCCGTGGGGCGTTCGGAGGCGGCGTGCCGGCAGTTGCTGGTACGGGCGCGGCGGCACATGCGGGAGGGGCGGCCGCGGTTCGAGGCGGACCGGCGGAAGCGGCAGGAGCTGGCGACGCGGTTCTTCGGCGCGCTCAACGAAGGCGATGTCGAGGGCCTGCGGGAACTGCTCGCCGCCGATGTGCAGATGGTCGGGGACGGCGGTGGGAAGGCGCCGCAGCTCGCGAAGGCCGTCGTCGGCGCGGAGAACGTGGCGCGGCTGCTGGGCTCGGTCTTCCCGCTGCTGGTACGGATCGACGTGACGTGCGACCTGCACGAGGTCAACGGACAGCCCGGCGCGATCTTCCGCGACCGGGAGGGCAAGGTCCTCCATGCCCTGGCCCTGGACGTCCTCGACGGTCGGATCCAGACGATCCGCTCGGTGATCAACCCCGACAAGCTCGGCCATCTCGGACCGGTCGCGGACGCGTGGGCCGTCGACAGCGAGGTGAAGGAGGTCCGCAGGCGGATGAAGCGGCCCCGGTGACACCGGGGTTGTGGGTGCCGGTTCCGGTGCGTACCGGTGTGTACGGGTACTGCCGGGTGGTTCCGGGGACGCCCGCCCGCGTCAACGACGTACTGCCGGACTGCTCACTTGCGCTGGACGGGCGGGCAGGTCCCGGTCTTGTCGCCGATGGTGTTGATCTCGGCGTTGGACCGCGGGTCCCCCGCGTAGTCGAGCTGGTCGGTGCAGCTCTCCCCGTCGTTCTTCTGGGTACCCGAGGCGGCGCCGCCCTGCTCGGACTCCGACTCCGGGCAGGTGCCGGTGGACTCGCCGATCGAGTTGATCTCCGCGTTGGACCGGGAGTCCCCCGCGTAGTCGAACTGGTCGGTGCACTTCACGCTGCTCTTCTTCGGCGTACCGGACGCGGCGCCGCCCGTGGAGCCACCCGTGGTCTCGCCGGTGGAGCCTCCCGTGGAGCCGCCGTCGGACGATCCGTCCGGCGACGCGGTGGAGTCCTTGCCGCTGTCCGACGACTCGGTGCTCGAAACCGAGGTGGCGGGGTCGGATCCGACGGACGAGTCGCAGGCGGTGAGCGACAGGCCGACGGCCACAGCGGCCAGGGTGAGCACCGAGATCTTCCGAACGCGCATGACTTCCTCCGAATGTGCCCGTGCTCCTGATGAGCGGGCGTCCTGCCCCACCAGACACCGGAACCCTCCGTTCCCGTTGCGCGGGACAAGGCGTTAGGACACGCCTGTGACACGGGAGGCGACCGATGACGAGGTACGAGCGGATTTGCGAAGGTTACGGTCCGGTTCGCGCGGGCCCCTACGGTCCGTACGCGACCGCTCAGGAGTCCCGGCCGGACTCCATCAGCTCCTTGAGCCTGGTCAGGTCGGCGGCGACCGTCCCGGCGTCGTGCTCGAACTCGGCGTCGCCCATTCCCGGCTGCCTGCGGAGGGTGAACACCACTTCGCATCCGGCACCGTCGACGATCACGCGGACCGGGTTGTGAACGGTCTCCCCGGAGGGCAGCGTGACGTCATGGTCGAGCACGCCCAGCGCGTTGCGGGGTGCGAAGGCCACCTCGACCCGCCCCATGGGGGAGTCCGCGATCCACCGGTCCCCGCTCTTCTCGACGGAGCTTCCCAGCCCGAGGGCCCACGCGGGGAGGTTGGCCGGGTCGGAGGCGTAGGCGTAGACCTCGTCGACGGTGCGGTCGATACGGACACTGAGGTGGCGTGATTCCCCGCCGGTGGATTCCTTGCCGGTGCTGGTCATGGCGGCGATGGTAATGGGCTCCCGGCGCCGCCCTCTTGAACGAATCGGACACGCGCGGGCCGCCGGGCCGCCCGGCCTCACTCGGCGAGGGCGTCGGCCATGGTGTCGAGATCGGCGAGCAGGGCGGCGAGGCGCCGCCGGGGAACGGCCTCGATCATCCGCTCCTCGATGGCGTACACGGCCGTGCGCGCCGCGTGCAGACGCCGCCGGCCCGCCGGGGTGAGGTGGACGGGCAGGGCGCGGCCGTGGTCGGTGACGTCGGCCCGGTCGATGAGACCGGCGTCCCTCAGGCCGCGCAGGACGACATTGGCCGACTGCCGGGTGACGAAGGTGCCGCGCGCCAGATCGGCGTTGGAGAGACCCGGCCGCTCGTCGAGGAGTTCGAGGCAGGAGTACTGCGGGACGGTGAGGTCGTGCTCCCGCAGGGCCTTGTCCATGGCGCCGCGCAGGGCGGCCGAGGCGCGTTTGACGCGGTACCCCACGTGCTCGGTGATATGGCCGGCGGGGTGGGGCGGGGGCACGTGCGCTCGGTCTTCCATGTCAACATTTTGACATACACCCGAGGCGGTGCCTACAGTCACCGATGTCAAAGTCCTGACGTCAACCTCCTGACATCAAGGTCCTGACATCGAAGCACCGAAGCAAGGGAGACGCCATGTCCACCACCGTCGAAGGCCCCGACTTCATCGCTCTGCAGGTGAAGGACGTACCCGCAGCGGCCGCCTTCTTCGAGGAGCGCCTCGGCCTCCGCCGCGCCCCCGCCTCGCCGCCCGGCGCGGTGGTCTTCGCCACCAGCCCGATCCCGTTCGCCGTACGCGAGCCGCTCCCCGGCACCGACCTGGACGGCGGACGCCCCGGCCTGGGCGTGGCCCTGTGGCTGCGCACCACCGACGCGAGCGCCCTGCGCGAGCAACTGGTACAGGCCGACACCCCGGACGTCGGCCCCCTCCAGGACAGCCCGTTCGGCCCGATGTTCTCCTTCACCGGCCCCGAGGGCTACCGGCTGACCGTGCACGGAGGCTGACGCCCGGTCAGCCCGGTTTGATGGAGCAGAGCTGTGCGAGCAGCAGGATCAGCCGGTAGGCGTCGGGGAAGTCCGTGGTGGTGAAGGCGACCGTGCGGCCGCCGTCGGTTCCCGTACGGGAGACGCCGGGTACGAGGGTCGCCAGGTCGATCGTGGCCGGGTTGGCCAGGTCGACCTCCACGGCGAACGGACCCGGCAGGGTCAGCGGCGGGACCGCGCCGTGGCGGGTGACGGCCTCGGCGGCGGCGTGGCGCAGGCGCTCCCTGGCCTCCGCCGGGTGCAGGGCGATGGCGGCGGCGCCCGCGAGGGCCTGTTTGACGGGGACGGTGACGGCGGCGGGGACCAGGGCGCGCAGTTCGGCACAGGCGACGTCGTCGCCGCTGAGGAGCGCGACCGGTACGCCCAGGGCCCCGGCCATCGCGGCGTTGAGGCCGATCTCGCCGAGCGAGCGTCCGGCGACCCGTACGTCGAGGATGTCGCCGTTCATGGTGTGCGCGACGACGGCGGGACCGACGCCGGCGCGGGCGTGGTAGCCGACGAGCAGCAGGGCGTCGGTGTCCGCTTCGAGCCCGCCGAGCATGCCCAGCGGGCGCGGCTTGCCCCGTACCAGCCGGGCCCGGCGGTCGAGTTCCTCCGGCAGCAGGTTGCGGAACGGGCCGTGCGCGTCGGCGACCCGGACCTCCGCCGTGGGTTCGGCGTCGAGGACACCGGCGATCACGGCGTTCGCCTCGGCGGTCATCAGCGCCCGGCCGCGCGCGTAGTCGTACCGTTCGGGGTTCATCTCGGCGGGATGCACGAGCGCCGAGACGCCCTCCATGTCAACGGAGATCAGTACCTTCATGGTTGAAGGACCTTAGGGGCCGGATGCACATTCACCTACGGGTTCGGGGCACGCGGCGCCGCCGTTGAGCGGAGGGCGAAACGCGGCTCCTGGGACGAGATATGTCGGTCTGGAAAACGTAAATGTCCTGTTACGGGGAAGTTCCTTCCCATGAACCACGACGCCCCCATGAAGCAGGACGACGAACAGCGCGATCCGCAGGGCCAATACGTCACTTTCCGCCTCGCCAGCCACCCCCGCAGCGTCGGCCGGGCGCGCCATGTGCTGCGGGCGCGGATCGGGTTGGCCGGGGATCAGGGCGCGACCGCGGCCCTGTTGCTGTCGGAACTCGTCACCAACGCGCTGCGGCACGGCAGTCCGCCGGGCCGGGAGATCGCCGTCACCCTGTTCCGCGCCGACGGGGTGTTCCGGGTGGAGGTCGAGGACGCGGGGGACCATCTGCCACGGCCACGCGTCCCGGAGGTGGAGGACGAGTGCGGGCGGGGGCTGGCGCTGGTCGCGGCGCTGGCGGACGACTGGGGTGTGGCGCCGCGCCGGGGGCCGGGCAAGCGGGTCTGGGCGCTGCTGAAGGTCCCGCCGGGCGGGGGCGGTACGCCGGAGACCCTCCCGTCGGGGACCGCGTCAGGGGTCTCCCCCGGGACCACCCCGGGGATCACCCCCGGTATCCCGCCCGGGCCCGCCCCGACCGGCGCGCCCGGTGTCACGCCGGGGGACGTGGTGCCCGGCCGGTGAGGCCCGTGCGGCGCTGCGGGGAGGCGATGGCGCGGGCGCCCCGTACCTCCTGGCGCAGCGGGGCCAGTACGCCCTTCTCGTCGCCGCCGAGGTCCGCCCGTACCTCCACCAGCACGGCGCTCGACCGCATACCGTCCGCCAGTTCGCGCAACTGGCGCTCGATCGCGGCGACCTCGGCGGGCGCGGGCGGCGCGGCGCCGTGGTCGACACGGACCCGGGCCGCCGTCGCGGCGTCCACGACGCGTTCGACGGCGACGAGCAGCGGCCACCAGGCGCGGGCGCGCGTCCCGGTCGGCGGGGGCTCGGTCAGGGCGCGCTGGAACTCGGTGCGCACGACGGACAGATCGCGGTAGATACGGCGGCGCGTGCGCACCCGCTCCGCGCGGTCGGCGTCGGGCGGCGCGGCGAACGCGCACCGTACGTACTCCGCCGTCTCCTCGACCGCGTCCGCCAGCCGGTCCCCGATCCGGGTGTGCCAGCTCTCCGGCCAGAGCAGATACCCCGCGATCAGGGCGATCGCGCACCCCATCATGGAGTCGACGAAGCGCGGCAGCAGCAGACCGGAGCCCTCGTGGCTGAGGAGGTCGGAGAGGAGCAGGATGACGGGGGTGATGGCCGCCGTCTGGAACGCGTACCCCTTCGCCGTCATCGCGGGCACGATCCCCGCGATGACCAGCATCACCGCCACGTCCCACCAGCCGCGCGCCACGTGCGAGAGGATCGCCGCCGCGACGACGAGCCCGGCCACCGTGCCGAGGGCGCGCAGCACCGCCCGGGAGAAGACCGAACCGTAGTCCGGCTTGAGGATGAAGGTGACGGTGAGGGCCACCCAGTACGAGCGCGGTACGGGGATGAGGGACACCAGCGCCTGGGAGAGCCCGATGCAGAGCGCGAGCCGCAGTCCGTACCGCCAGGAGTCCTCGGAGAGCAGCACGTCACGGGTGGCGCGGCGGACGCGGACCCGGAGGGCGGCGGGGCGGCCGAGCCGGTCGTCGACGTTGTACGGGTCGGGCTCCGCGTGGTGCACGACGGAGGTGGCGTGGCGGAGCGCGGCGTCGACGGCGCGCTCCGCCGGGCCGGCGCCCGGCGGAAGGGCGCGGTCGTCCGGTACGCCCCCGGCGCGCGGGCGGCCCGTGGCGACCGCGTCCGCCAACTCCCGTACGGCGGCGGGCACGGCGTCCGGCAGCGGACGGCCGCGCAGATGGGCGGCGGGGGCGGCCTCCACCAGCGGGATGACGACGTTGAGCTCCGCGAGCAGCCGTACGAGCGGTTCCGAGCGCCCGTGTTCGCGGGCGCGGCGGGCGAGGACGAGGTCGTACGCCTCGTTGAGGGAGTCGGTGACGGCCTGCCGTCTCGTGTCGTACGCGTCCCGCTCAGGCCCGGGGAGCCCGCCGGTTCCGTGGCGGCCCGCCGCGGCGAGGAGGTCGGCCACCGCGCGGTAGGTGGCGGCCACGGCGGCGCGTTCCGGTTCGAGGCCGCGCAGCGGCCAGGCCAGCAGGGACAGCAGCAGGATGAAGAGCCCGCCGAGGGTGAACAGCAGCGGCGCCACCCACCAGGGCTCCGGCATCGCCAGCCCCGCACCCAGAACGGCGAAGAGGAGGAGCTGGAGCCCCGACGACGAGGCGACCGCACCGATGGAGGACATCATTCCGGAGACGAGCGCGAGCAGGGTGAGCACGCCGACCGCCCACCAGCCCCGGTCGAAGACGAGCGCGCCGAGCGTGACGCCGACGGCGCCGAAGAGCTGGGGAACGGCGATGTTGAAGATCCGCATCCGGTACGCGTCGGCGGTGTCGCCGATGACGCCGTACAAGGCGCCGAGCGAGGCGAGCGCCCCGTAGGCGGGCCGGTCGACGGCCAGACCCACCGCGAGGGGGACGGCCATGCCGACGGAGGCACGGGCGACGGCGGCCCACGGGACGGGGGCGGAGCTGGGACGCAGCCCCGCGAGCAGCCAGGGGGGCGCGGCGGGACGGCGCGGCGAGGGCGGGCTCGGGGGCGCGGGGGCCGGATTCGGACTCGGGTCGCCGCTCGGGTCGTCCGCGTCCGGGCGCGCGGGGTCCCGGCCCGTGGCGGGTTGGTTCAGGCTCGGGTCGTCGCTCGGGTCGTCGCTCGGGTCGGAGTGTTCTCCCATGGCGCCAGGGTGACGTACGAGGCCTGGCGGGGCCGACACCGGTGCCCGGCCCGGCGCTCCACGCGCGGGACCGCGTACCCCCGCGACGGAGACGGGGGCCGATGGGCTACGCCTGGTAACCCTCGACCTCGTTCGCCGGCCGCACCCGCGCCTCGTCCGGGTTCTCCCCGAACTCCGACTTGGCGCGGCGCTGGCGCAGCAGGTCCCAGCACTGGTCGAGCTGGACCTCCACGGAGCGCAGCCGCGTCTCCTCGTCCGGCGCGAGGCCGAGGCGCCGGGTCGAGCGGTCGCGCAGGGCCCGCTCCTCCGCGACGAGCGTGTCGATGTCGCGCAGGATGTCGGCATTGGGTTCGTCGTTCATGTTCCGATCGTCACGCCGGGCCGCCCCGCCCGCACGTCGGGCCGGGCGGGGCCCGGGGATCAGCGGAGTTCGAGGCCGACGAGCAGCGACCGGTGGTCGGTGTCCGCCAGGTCCAGGAAGCGGGCGCTCCGTACGGAGAAGTCGTCGCTGACCAGGACATGGTCGATCTGCGCGCCCAGCGGCCTGGGCAGGTCGGTGGGCCAGGATGGGGTGCGGCCCGCGCCCGCCAGGAGCGCGCTGTCGCGGAGCCCGCCCGCGTCCAGGACGGCGCGGAACGCGGCGTGGTCGCGGGTGGCGTTGAAGTCGCCCGCGAGGATCAGCGGCGCGTCGGCCGCCTTCTGCGCGGCGGCGAACGTACGGATACGGCCCAGCTCCGTGTGCCAGTCGTCGACCATGCCCGGGATGGGCGGCAGCGGATGCGCGAGCTGGAGCCGCACCGTACGGTCCCCGACGCGTGCCGTGGCCCCGGGCATCGCGAGGAGTCCGGGGATGCGCGCGGTGTCGGTGAGCGGGAAGCGGGAGAGGATCGAGGAGCCCTCGGCGCTGCTGGCCTTGACGACGTTCCGGTACGGGTAGTCGGCCGCCGGTATCAGGACGTCGAGGAGTTCCACGCAGCGGAACTCGCATTCCTGGACGAAGACGAGGTCGGGCTTCTCGTCGCGGATCACATCGATCAGGCCGCGCGTGGCCAGCCCGTACTCGACGTTGGAGGTCAGCACCTTGAGCGTGACGGGAGCGGCGCCGCCGGCCCGGCCGTGCGACGCGGACGCGGCCTCCGTGTCGAACGGCCGCAGGAACCACCCCCCGGCGCCGACCACGACCAGCGCCCAGACCACCCCGGTTCGCCAGCGCAGCAGCGCGGTGAGGAGCAGGGCGACGGCGGAGGGGACGAGCAGCCAGGGCAGGAAGGCGAGGAGCTGCGGTACAGGGGTGATGCCGTCGCTGCCCAGCGCGCGGCAGCCGAGGAGGACGGTCGCGGCGAGGAGGAACAGGCCGGTGGCCAGGCGCAGCAGACGCTGGAGGAGCGGGCGGGCGACGGGCGGTGACGGCGCGTCCGTACGGCCGTCCCCGTCCCCGTCGGTGCCGGGGTCGTCGGGGACCTGTGCGTTCCTGCTGTCCGTGCCGCTCACGTGGTCCGTACGGTTCGGGCTGTTCAACGGAGTTGGCCTCTCGCGCTCGGCCTGAGGGAAGTCACGGCCTGATGGAGGTCACCATTTTCGCGCACGCCCGGACACCGCACGCCCGGACACCGCACACACGTGAGGGCGGGAACAGCGACGACTACCGCTGTTCCCGCGAGGTTGGTCGGGATTCTCTCTCTGTTCCGGGGTGCCGGACCGTCAGGTTCTCGTGCCCGATCCGGCTCGTGCTCCGGCATCGAGTGCGCCCCGATCCGAGGCCAGCGCCCAGATGACGAACGCCGACAGCGCGATGCCCACGATGGCCCACACCGGCTGGTGCGGCAGATACATGAACTGCGCGATCAGATTCAGAGCCGCAAGTCCCATGGCCACGTACCGTGCCCACCTGGCCCGTGCGAGGAGCGCCATACCGACGACGGCGAGCAGAACGCCTATCGCCAGATGGATCCAGCCCCACGAGGTCAGGTTGAACGAGTAGGTGTAACCGGCGGTGTTGAGGAACGCGTTCCTCCTGATCGCCGCTATCCCCTGGAGGATGTCCGTCACTCCCATGACCAGCAGGATGACGCCGGCGAAGAGGCTACCGCCCACTGCCCAGGCAGCCTTCCTTTCCGCATGGGCTCCCGTGCCGTGTCCTACACCGGTGGTTCCCATGCCCATTCCAGTACCAGTACCTGTGCCTGTGCCCATGCCCGTGGTGGGGGGCCGCTGTGCTGTGTTCTGGCTCATATCCCCATGGTGCTCCAAGCGGAACAAAAGGGACATTCGACCGGGTGATATCGGCATAAAGATTGAGTAAAGTCAGGCGCGGCGGCTCTGCCGGCCCCGCTCCCGGCGCCCCGTGAGGGGCCCCACCACCCAGGTGACCAGGGCCAACAGGAGCCCCGCGCCCAGCAGGGACCAGCCGGTGATACGGAGCGAGCCGGTCAGCGCGTCGTAGAACGCGGCGCAGGCCACCCGGTCGCCACCGGCCGGCAGGTCCTGGAGCACGGTCCCCCGCGCCACCGCGACGACCACGACCAGCAGCGCCCCGCCCGCCGCGACCGCGAGGCCGACACCGGTCCCCGCCCGGCGCCGGCGGCCGGCCGGGGCGACCAGTACGGCCACCGCCGCGAGCAGCACCGCCGCGACGGCCGGCCAGATCCCGGCGGCGCGCAGCCCTTCGGCGACCTCGCGCCAGACGCCGAGTCCGTTGGCCTCCAGGACGACGATCCGGCTGTCCCGTACGGGAATCCGGTCGGCGAAGGGCACCCCGTCGGCCACCAGTTGGGCCTTGACCTGCCGGACCACGGGCGCCAGATCGAGGGTCACGGCGTTGCCCCGCCCACCGGCCAGGGCCTGTTCCACCGTGGAGTGGAGGGCACGCACGGCCGTCCGCCACGCGTTCTCGAACGCCTCGGACCCGGTGAAGGAGAGCACCGCGTCGTGCAGCAGACCCCGCACCGCCCGCCGCGCGTCCTCCTGGAACGGCCCCACGTCGAATCCGCTGCTGTCGAGCTCCGACATGACCTGGTCCGTGATCCGGTCCGCGAGGGCCGTCCGTACGGCACGGTCGGAGCCCAGTGGCGCGGTGGCGGCCACGAAGCGGCGGGTGTCGCCGATCTCCAGATCGGACCAGGCGGCGACCGCGCTGAGCGGGGTGAGGACCGTCAGCAGAAGGATCAGCGCCAGGGAGAGGGAGGTCCGGTGGTTGGTCCGCACCCCTCAAGGGAACGCGGACCGGCCGGGGCGCGCGAGCGGTGCGCCGCCGACCCGGTGAGGGGCGGAGGAAGGGCGAGAGAAGGGCGAGAGAAGGGGCGGGAGGGACGAGGACCGGAGGGAAATATGGGCGAACAAGGGGGAAGCCGGGCTTGACGGGCGCGATGGGCGGGTGTGCTCTGGAGGAAGTGGGGGCGTGGGGGGTGTGAGGGAAGGAGTTCCCGGTCATGGCCACACCTGTTCTGCCCGGACGGCACGGCGGCGGCGCCCCGCTCCGTACGCCAGGAGCCCGCCCGCCAGGAGCCCGCCCGCCGGAAGCCCGCCCGTCAGGAGCCCATGCGTCAGGGGTCCGTGCGCCGGAGGCGCGGATGCCCGGGGCGCACCGTACGTACGAGCCGGCGGGCGCCCATGGCGGACACACCGGCCAGGGCGCGCACGGCGTGCGCTCCGGGCGCGGCGGGCGGCGCGTCTCCCCGCTCGCGATCGGCGTACCGCTCTTCCTCGGCATCGCCTACGGCGCGTACGCCCAGGCCATCGCGCGCAGCGGCGGCCCCGCGACCTGGGGGCAGCTCGCCCTGGCGCTGATCTCCGGGGCGGCGTTCGCGCTGCTGCTCTTCGGACTGCTCAGGGTGGAGCACTCCCTGCCGCGCGAACTCAGGGCGGCGGCCTGGGGCGTGCTGGTGGGCGGGTCCATCGGCTTCCTCTACAGCCTCACCGGGCACAGCGTGCTGCTGTCCTCGGGGATCGGCCTCGCGATCGGCGCGGGCACGGTCATCGCCACCTTCTACCGCTTCTACACCCGAGAACCCTGAGGCCCAGGACGGCCGCGGGGGGGGCCCCACGGGGTGGGGGCGGGAGCGGAGGGGGGGGGGGGGGCGCGGGAGACAGGGGAGAGTGAGGCGCGCGGCGCGCAGCAAGAG
>NZ_JBHZDA010000017.1:41989-46187 GCF_042755665.1 Streptomyces sp. NPDC059142 | reverse complement strand
ACCACACCCAACAACCACATCACCCCCCCCCCCCCCCCCCCCCCCCCCCCCCCCCCCCCCCCCCCCCCCCCCGCCCCCCCCCGCCCCCGCCGCTCGGTCGCGTCTCGCGCCTGAGAGACGAGGGAGCGGGACGGGCGGTACGGACAGGACGGGCGCGGGAGGGGAGTACGGGGACCCATGGAGCAACCACCGGAGCGGGGACGGGCTTTGCCGCCGCCCGCGGAGACGTCACGGCCGTCGCGGGTCGCGGTCATCATCGGCAGGACGCGGGAGCAACGCGTCGGTGATGTCATCGGCCGCAGGTTCGCGGAGCGGGCGGCCGGGCGGGACGACCTGGAGCCGGCGGTCGTCGATCCGGTCGACTTCGGCCTTCCCGCGCACTACCCGGACCGCCCGACCCGGCAGATGTCCGCGTTCGCGGCGGAGGTCGGGCGGGCCGACGCGTTCGTGGTGGTCACTCCGGAGTACGACCGCTCCTCCTGACGACGGACCCACGGACAAGGGACAGCGATGAACACTGATCTGGCGATCGAGACCAGAGGGCTGGTGAAGGTCTTCGGTGAGAACCGGGCGGTCGACGGAGTCGATCTCGCCGTGCCCGCGGGCACGGTCTACGGGCTCCTCGGGCCGAACGGGGCGGGCAAGACGACCCTCGTCAGGATGCTGGCGACGCTGCTGCGGCCGGACGGCGGTGAGGCGCGGGTCTTCGGCAAGGACGTACGTAAGGAGGCAGACGCGGTACGCGGCCGGGTGAGCCTCACCGGGCAGTACGCCTCGGTGGACGAGGACCTGACGGGTACGGAGAACCTGGTGCTGCTGGCACGGCTCCTCGGCCACTCGGGACGGGCCTCGCGGGAGCGGGCGGCGCGGCTGCTGACCGCGTTCGGCCTCGGGGAGGCGGCGGGGCGGCAGGTCAAGCACTACTCGGGCGGGATGCGGCGCCGTATCGACATCGCCGCGTCCCTGCTCGGCACACCCGATCTGCTCTTCCTGGACGAGCCGACGACCGGGCTCGATCCGCGCAGCCGCAACCAGGTGTGGGACATCGTGCGAGCCGTCGTCGCGCACGGCACGACGGTGCTGCTGACGACCCAGTATCTGGACGAGGCGGACCGGCTGGCCTCCAGGATCGCGGTGATCGACCAGGGGCGGATGATCGCCGAGGGGACGAAGGGCGAGCTGAAGGCGTCGGTCGGCGCCGGGTCGGTCCATCTGCGACTGCGGGACCCGGCGCGGCGGACGGAGGCCGAGCGGGTGCTGACGCGCGCGCTCGGCGCGGGCGTGCAGCTCGACGCCGATCCGGTGGCGCTGACCGCGACGGTCGACGGCCGCGGTACGGAGCACGGCGCGGCCGAGCAGGCCGCGCGGGCGCTGGCGGAGCTGGCCCGCTCGGGGATCACGGTGGACGACTTCTCGCTGGGACAGCCGAGTCTGGACGAGGTCTTCCTCGCCCTCACCGCGGGAGGACCGGTCACCACCGGCGCCGCGCACCACCTCCCGGAACCGGACACCGCGCACGGCGCCCGACGGGACGAGGAGGCGGCGGCATGAGCACCGCGGTCACGAGGACGACGAACGCGCACGACCCGGCGGACCCCCCGGGCACCTCACCCACGGCGGAGGATCTGGAGGCCCTGCTGACCGGCCGGGACCGGCCGCCCCGGCCCAGCGGGCTCACCGCCTCGCTCGCCTTCGGCCGGCGGACCATGCTCAAGATCAAGCATGTGCCGGAGCAGCTCTTCGACGTCACGGCCTTCCCGATCATGATGGTGCTGCTGTACTCGTACCTCTTCGGCGGTGCGCTGGCCGGTTCGGTCTCCGCGTACATCCAGTTCCTGCTGCCGGGGATCCTGGTGATGAGCGTCGTGATGGTCACGATGTACACGGGCGTCGCGGTCAACACCGACATCGGGAAGGGGGTCTTCGACCGCTTCCGTACCCTCCCCATCTGGCGCCCGGCGCCGATGGTCGGCTATCTCCTCGGCGATGTCGTCCGCTATGTGATCGCCTCGGCCGTCATGCTCGCCGTCGGCACCCTCATCGGCTACCGGCCGCAGGGCGGGGTGCCCGGGGTCCTGGCGGGGGTGGCGCTGCTGCTGGTGTTCGCGTTCTCGTTCTCGTGGGTCTGGACGATGTTCGGGCTGATGCTGCGCAGCGAGAAGTCCGTGATGGGCGTCAGCATGATGGTCATCTTCCCGCTGACCTTCCTGAGCAATGTCTTCGTCGACCCGAGGACGATGCCGGGCTGGCTCCAGGCGTTCGTCGACAACAGCCCGGTCAGCCATGTGGCGACGGCGGTGCGCGAACTGATGGCGGGTCACTGGCCGGCGGCGGCCGTCGCCTGGTCCCTGGGCTGGTCGGCGGTCCTGCTGATCGGGTTCGGTACGGTCACGATGCGCCTGTACAACCGCAGATGACGCCCCCGCCTCCCGGGCCGGGCCCGCTCCCTGCGGTTCACCCGAGACGCCAGTCGACGGGGGCCGTGGTGGCGGGCGGGCGGTAGGCGCAGGTGGCGCCGGTGGACACCGAGTCCCTGAGATGGGCGGCGAGTTCGGGGTGGAGGGTGTCGAGCTTGCGCAGGGTGTCACGGATGCGGGCGGTGACCGTCTTCCTGGCCCGTTCCGCCTCGTCGCCGAGGCGCCGGGTGCGCCCGCCGAGCCCCGCTGCCCGGCGCAGCTCGTCCAGCAGGGCCTGCCGCTCCCGCTCACCCTCGGCGGCGCGGGCTCCGTCCCCGCGCACGCCGGCCCGGTCGATCTCCTCGTCCAGCTCCGCCAGCCGGCGCTGGTAGGCGGCCTTGGCGCGCTCGTCCAGTACGGGGTCACCACCCAGCGACCGGGCCGCGGCCACGACGCGCCCGCCCTCCGGGGCGAGAAGTCTCCCGGCGGGCAGGTCGGCGCCCGAGTGGCCGAGGAGCGTATGCAGGTCCCGCAGCCCCTTGGCGTCGGGCACATGGACCGTCCGTCCCGCGAAGCGGAGCGCCCAGACGGCGCCGTCCCGCCGGAACTCGGCCTGCCGGCCACCGCCCGGGGCATCGGACCCGACTCCGGAGCTGACTCCGGACCCGGCGGCTGGCCCGGCGGCTGGCCCGACTCCGGGCCCGACTCCGGACTCGGCGACTGACCCGGCGGCGGATCCGGCGCCGGACCGGACGGCCGCCTCGGCGGCCCCTGCGCCCCCATCGGCCCCACCGGACCCACCGGACCCACCGGCCCCACCGGCCCCGGTGTCATGGGGGTGACGGTCCCGGTGGCGCAGGGCGTCCGTCAGGGCGGTGGCCGCGCGGCGCGACCACGGCGCGGCTCCGAGCCGGTCCGCCGCGTCGCGGGCCGCCGTCAGCTCCGTCACCGCCTCGTCCCACCGCCCGCCCGCCGCGTCCAGCGTGCCGAGCCAGAGATCGACCGGGCCGCTGATGTCGCAGCCGTACAGCGAGACCATCCACTGCCCCGCGTACGGCGCGAGCGCGGCCCGCGCGCGGGCGATCAGCGCCTCGTCGCCCGAGGCGGCGGCCGTCTGGGCGCGGAAGCGCAGCCACAGCGGGGCGTAGACCCGGGGGAACGGCGGGCCGGCTGCCTCCACCTCCCTGAGGTACCGGACCGCCTCCGCCGTGTCACCGCGCTCCAGCGCCGTGAGCGCGACCGGCAGCCGGGGGTACGGATAGCCCAGCCCGTCCAGCGTGCCGGCCACCGCCTCCGCCTCGTCGAAACGGCCCCGGTGCAGCTTGAGCGCCCAGTCCAGATGCGCGCTGACGAACGCGTACGGCGCGTGCGCGCGCCAGGGCTCCAGCGCCTTGGCCAGCAGCTCCTCCGCCTCGTCGAAGCGGCCCGCGAGGGACGCGGCCATGGAGAGGTCGATGGCGCTGCCGAGCTGGAAGAACCGCTTGCCCGTCCCCTCGGCGAGCGCCACATACGCGTGCAGCTCCGCGTGGAACCGCGGATCGCCCTGCTCCAGCAGCGTGACCCAGCGCATCGCCGTCGCGTGCGCCTCCGTGTCACGGTCGCCGGTGCGGCGGGCGATGGCGGCCATCTCGTCGGTGAGCGCGAGCCGTTCGGCCGCCGTGCCCAGCCCCCAGATCGTGTCGTGGGGCGCCCGCGGCCGGGCCGCCCCCCCCGGGGGGGCCGCCCCGGGCGGGGGGCGGGCGCGCGCGGGGGGGGGGCGCGGGGGAGAACGGCCGGGGGGCGGGGGGGGGGGGCGCGGCGCG
>NZ_JBHZDA010000017.1:25284-41979 GCF_042755665.1 Streptomyces sp. NPDC059142 | reverse complement strand
GCGTGGGCGGCAAGATCGTGGGTGTGCGGGTGCGGTTGGGCCGCCGTGCCCCGCCCCCAGATGGTGTGGTGGCGCGCCCGGAGCGAGACGGCCAGCGCGTCGTCGTCCTCCTCGCGGCGCGCCAGCGCCGTGGACCGTACGGTCAGCTCCTGCGCGAGCCGGGCCGGATCGAGCCCCCGCGGATCGGGGCCGCCGCCGATCAGGGTGTCGTGGGCCTCCCGCAGCAGCCCGGCGGTCTGCGCCTCGCGCCCCGGGACGCCGCCCCGGCGGTGCAGGGTGAGCGCCACGCGGGCCAGCAGCTCGGGGTCGCACAGCGCGCGGGCGGGGGCGACGGCCCGTGCGAAGTACCGCCAGGCCTCCTCCTCCTCGCCGTAGTTCCGCAGCTCGCCGCCGAGGTCCAGCGCGATCAGCACGGCCCGCCGCGGATCACCGCCCCCGGCCCCCGGCTCCTCGCCCCCGGCCCCCGCCCCCTCCGCGATCTCCAGCGCCCGCCGGTAGTGGCCCAGGGCCTCCTCCCCGGCCAGCCGGCTGGAGGCGTCCCGCGCCGCCGCCAGCAGCACGTCCAGCCGCCGGTCGCGCTCCAGGGCCTCGCCCGCCAGATAGGCGTGCCGGGCCAACTCTGCGGGGAACAGACGCCCGTTGAGCGCGGGATCGCCGTCCAGGGCGCGGACGACCGCGGCGTGGCGGCGCCGTACGTCCTGCTCGGGCAGCGCGGCGTACAGCGCCTCCCGTACGAGATCGTGCGCGAAGGCGAACCTGCCCGCCCGGCCGCCCACCACCACCCGGGCCGCCACGGCGCGCTCCAGCAGCCGGTCCACCTGCGGTACGGGCGCGGCCGTCACGCCCGCCAGCACCCGGCGGTGGAACTCCCTCCCCAGCACGGCGGCCGACGTCAGCAACGCGGCGACCGGCGGCGGAAGTTGGGCGATCCTGCTCCGTACGGCCTGGCTCACCCCGGGCGCCACGGCGGAGAGCGGGCCGCCGCCGTGCCAGAGCCGGGCGGTCTGCTCGACGAAGAACGGGTTGCCGCCGGTCCGCCGGTGAACCTCGTCCATGACGGCCGCCTCCGGCTCCCGCCCGGCGGTGAGCGCGAGCAGCGCGCCCACCTCCTCACGGTCGAGCCCGGTCAGCGTGAGCGTCGTCGCCGCCCGCGCGACCAGCGGGAGGAACAGCCGCTGGAGCGGATGGCCCGGCGCCTCCACCTCCACGTCCCGGTAGGCCCCGATGAGCAGCAGCCGCTCGAACCAGGCGTGCTGCGCGGCGAATTCGAGGAGCCGCAGCGAGGCGGTGTCCGCCCCGTGCAGATCGTCGAGGACGACCACGACCGGGCGGTCCTGCGCGACGGTGACCAGGGCCGTGGTCACCGCGTCGTACCACCCGAAGGCGTCCTGCGGGGAGTTCGCGCCGTCCCGCGACCGTAAGGACCGCGCGGAGCCCGGGTCGCCCAGCAGCGCCGCGAGCCGCCCGCCCGCCGCGTCCTCGACCTCGGCCCAGCGCTCCGCCCCGACCGCGCGCCGCAGCCCCCGCAGGACCTGTGTCCACGGCCAGTACCCCGGCGCGCTGTCCGACTCCCAGCACGAGCCGCCCAGCACGAGCGCCCCGCGCCGCCGCGCCTCGTGCGCGGCCCGCGTGACGAGCGCGGTCTTGCCGATGCCCGCCTCGCCCGTGACCAGCGCGAGGCCCCCGTGGCTGTCCGTCGTCCGGGCGATCTCCGCCCGGAGGACACCCAGGGGGTGGTCACGCCCGATGAGAGCTGGGGTCATGGTCAAACCATAGGAGACCCCACCGACAACGGATGTTCGTCGCCATCAGATCACTGCGTGACATTCGCGAGAAGCTGCTCGAAAGGCACGACGTCGTCGAACTCGCTCTCGCCCGCGCCGCCTTCCTCGCTCCCCTCGCGCACCTCTCCCACCTCTCCCACTGCTCGTCCCTCTCGTCCCTGGAGCAGTCGGCCGAACTCCCCGCCCGCCCGGTCGATCCGGGCCGGCAGTCCGCCCTCGTGCGTGTCCGCCCCGGCGCCCCAGTCGTCCGTCGCGGCGAACACGGCGGTCGGCAGGGTCAGCGCGTGGAGGTACGAGAAGAGCGGGCGCATCGCGTGCTCCACCACGAGGGAGTGACGGGCGGTCCCCCCGGTGGCCGCGAGGAGCACGGGCGTCCCGGTGAGCGCGTCGGGGTCGACCAGGTCGAAGAACGACTTGAACAGCCCGCTGTACGAACCGGCGAACACCGGTGTCACCGCGATCACCCCGTCCGCCCCGGTCACCGCCGCCAGGGCCGCGCCGAGCGTGGCCGAGGGGAAGCCGGTGACCAGATGGTTGGCGATGTCGACGGCCAGCTCGCGCAGCTCGACGATCTCCACCTCCGCCTTGCGGTCCCCGGCGGCGAGCGCCCGTACGGACGCCTCCGCCAGCCGGTCGGCCAGCAGCCGCGTCGAGGACGGCTTGCCGAGACCGGCCGACACGGCGACCAGCTTCAGCGGTCGCCCGGAGTTGTCCGGCAGAGCGGCCATGGTCACAGCTCCTTCTTCTCCGCGGGGGCGGCCTTCCGCGCCGGGGCGACGGCCGGGTGCAGCGGTCCCTCCGGGACCCCGGCGGGCCGCAGGTTCGCGAACTCCTTGCGCAGGACGGGCACGACCTCCTCGCCCAGCAGGTCGAGCTGTTCCAGCACCGTCTTCAGCGGCAGCCCCGCGTGGTCCATCAGGAAGAGCTGGCGCTGATAGTCGCCGAAGGTCTCGCGGAAGGACAGCGTCTTGTCGATGACCTCCTGCGGGCTGCCCACGGTCAGCGGGGTCTGCTCGGTGAACTCCTCCAGGGAGGGACCGTGCCCGTACACCGGCGCGTTGTCGAAGTACGGCCGGAACTCCCGTACCGCGTCCTGCGAGTTCTTCCGCATGAACACCTGGCCGCCGAGCCCGACGACCGCCTGCTCGGGGGTGCCGTGGCCGTAGTGCGCGTACCGCTTGCGGTAGAGGTTGATCAGCTTCTGGAAGTGGCCCTTGGGCCAGAAGATGTTGTTGGCGAAGAAGCCGTCCCCGTAGAAGGCGGCCTGCTCGGCGATCTCGGGCGACCGGATCGACCCGTGCCAGACGAACGGCGGGACCCCGTCCAGCGGCCGGGGCGTCGAGGTGAAGCCCTGGAGCGGCGTACGGAACTTGCCCTCCCAGTCCACGACGTCCTCGCGCCACAACTTGTGCAGCAGGGCGTACTTCTCGATGGCGAGCGGGATGCCCTGCCGGATGTCCTCCCCGAACCAGGGGTAGACCGGCCCGGTGTTCCCGCGCCCCATCATCAGGTCGACGCGCCCGCCGGCCAGGTGCTGGAGCATCGCGAAGTCCTCGGCGATCTTCACCGGGTCGTTGGTGGTGATGAGGGTGGTGGAGGTGGAGAGGATGAGGCGCTCGGTGGTGGCCGCGATGTAGCCGAGCATGGTGGTCGGCGAGGACGGCACGAAGGGCGGGTTGTGGTGCTCGCCCGTCGCGAAGACGTCCAGCCCGACCTCCTCGGCCTTCTGCGCGATGGCGACCATCGCCTTGATCCGCTCGTGCTCGGTCGGCGTACGTCCGGTCGTCGGGTCGGTCGTGACATCGCCGACTGTGAAGATCCCGAACTGCATCGAGCTCACCTCTCGCCTCTTCGGTGGACTGGCCTCTGATCCGGCTCCATCGAAATGGTTGAAGCTTCAACTTTGCCGAGTGCAGCGTACAACGGCGGAGGGCGCCGAATCTATTCCGACCCCATGGCAACGGCTCCGCTCTGCGACTTCGGGTCACTTTGCGTAGATTTGTCGTACCAATCCGGAACCCTTGGGTCCGTGGTGCCCCTCCTGATGGGCGGATCAGACCGCACGCCCCAGGAGAACGCAGGAGAACGCCGATGCCGCACGCCCGCCGCAAGAGGGGGAACGGAACAGGGGCGAGCGCTCACGCGCCCCGCAGGAGGCGGGCCCTCGGAGTGGCCGTGGCGCTGGCCCTCTGCCTGGGGGTGGGCGCCTGGCCCGTGCTCGACGCGCTCGGGGTCCTCTCCGACACCGGCGACCCGATCAGCTTCGACCAGGGCGGGGCCACGGCCCCCACGCCCATGACCGAGGGCGGTGGCCGGCGACCGGCGGTGGCCGCCGGGGCGTCCGAGGTGCTGATGCCGACCGGGCCGGCCGCCGCGTTCACCGTGGCCGCGACCGTTCCCGAGGACGGGTCCAAGATCGCCGTCACGACACTGCGGGGGAGGAAGTCCGGATTCACGGGGCGGGTCTGGGTCTGGGCGCCGCCGCAGTACAAGGATCCGGCGTACGCGAGGAGCGGGTTCCCCGTCCTGATCGCGCTGCCCGGGGGCGCCGGTTACCCCGTCAACTACTGGATGGGGACGGATCTGAAACTGGAGGCGAGCATCGCCCGGTGGTCCCGGGAGGGCAGGAGCCTGCCCTTCATCCTGGCCATGCCGGTGCTCAACCCCCGCCCCGACACCGGCGGGCTCTACTGGGACGCCAGCGACATCCCCGGCCAGCCGAAGATGGGCACCTGGCTGACCGAGGACGTCCCCGATCTCGTCAGGGCGAACTTCCGCACCCTGAAGTCGCGTGACGGCTGGGCGATCATGGGTTCGTCCACGGGCGGATTCGCCGGGCTGAAGTCCGTCCTCCAGAAGCCCCACCGGTTCAAGGCGGCCCTCGTCTCGGGCCCGGACCTCGTGCCGGACTCCCGGCTCTGGGCCGGGCACGAACAGCAGGAGCGGGAGAACGACCCCACGGTCCTCGCACCCGCGCTGATCAGGGCGAAGGGCCCCGACGTCTATCTGGCCTTCCAGGTGGGCACGGTCGGCTCGGACGCCCGCACCAGGCCGAAGGTCGAGGACTTCGTCCGTACGTACACCAAGGGGCCGATCAGGACCAGGCTCAGCGTGATCCAGGGCGGCGGCCACAACGCGCGCACCTACGTGCCGAACATGGCCGACGCCGGTCTGATCCAGTGGATCAGCGCCCATATGCGAGGACCGGTCCCCGCCCCCTGATCCGGTCCGCGCCCGACCCGCGCGCGGCGGGGGCCGGTTGGCGCCACCCCCGGGAAGACATTAGGTTAGGCTCGCCTAACTATCCCGTGGGAGTCGGGTCCCTGACGACTCCTCAGCAAAACCTTTGCGGTGCAAGCTGTTGGGCATGCGCCCCTTCCGCAGCACCCCCCACCCCGAGGTAGTGCCAGCCGTGCCCGTCCCGCTCCGACCCCCTCCCGGCGACACCCTTCCGCGTGATGTCCCGATCGACCGGGTACGCACGGGGGATCTGATCGTTCTCCCCTACGCGGGCTCGTACGACCGGGAGTTCGTCCTTCCTCGCACCTCCGGAGTCGTGTCATGACCGTGCCCCCCTCGATCGTGCCGCCCGTCGCCCTGCCCGCCCAGGCCACCGCCGCGACCACGGCGGCCGACGGGATCCTGCGGCGCCAGCGCGCCCGGGAGTCCTCGGCGCGCACCTACGCCCGCTCGTTCCCGATCGTCCCCGTCCGCGCGTCGGGCATGACCGTCGAGGGGACGGACGGCCGCCGCTACCTGGACTGCCTCTCCGGCGCGGGCACCCTCGCACTCGGCCACAACCACCCCGTCACGCTGGAGGCCGTCCGGCGCACGATGGACAGCGGAGCGCCGCTGCACGTCCTCGATCTGGCGACCCCGGAGAAGGACGACTTCACCGACGCGCTCTTCGCCACCCTGCCGGGCGGCTTCGCCGACCGCGCCCGGGTGCACTTCTGCGGACCCGCCGGTACGGACGCGGTCGAGGCGGCCCTGAAGCTGACGCAGACCGCGACCGGGCGGAGCGGGCTGCTCGCGTTCACCGGCGCGTACCACGGCATGACGGCGGGCGCGCTGGGCGTGACCGGCAGCGTCGCCGTCAAGGAGCGGGTCGCGGGCGGCGGGGCCGAGGTGACACGGCTGCCGTACCCGTACGCGTACCGCTGCCCGTTCGGCGTCGGCGGCGACCGCGGGGCCGGCCTCGCCGCCACGTACACGGAGCGGCTGCTCGACGATCCGGCGGGCGGGGTCGTCCCGCCCGCCGCGATGATCGTCGAGGTGGTGCAGGGCGAGGGCGGCGCGGTCCCGGCGCCCGACGACTGGCTGCGCACGATGCGGCGGCTCACCTCGGAGCGCGGTGTTCCGCTGATCGTGGACGAGGTGCAGACGGGCGTCGGGCGTACGGGCGCCTTCTGGGCCGTCGAGCACAGCGGCATCACCCCGGACGTGCTGGTCCTGTCGAAGGCGATCGGCGGCGGGCTGCCGATGGCCGTGATCGTGTACGACGAGAAGTACGACGGCTGGCTGCCCGGCGCCCACACCGGCACCTTCCGGGGCAACACCCTGGCCATGGCGGCGGGCGCGGCGACGCTGCGGTTCGTGTCCGCCGAGGGGCTGAGCGAGCGCGCGGCGGTGGTCGGCGCCCGGATGACGGCACGCCTCGACAGCCTGCGCGCGGACCTCCCGGCGATCGGCGACGTACGGGGGCGGGGGCTGATGATCGGCGTCGAACTCGTCGACCCGGAGGCGCCGTCGGACGCCTGCGGGGCCCGCCCGGCCGACGCGGAACTGGCCGTGCGGGTACGGGCGGCCTGTCTGGACCGGGGGCTGATCGTGGAGCTGGGCGGGCGGTTCGACGCGACCGTACGGCTGCTGCCCCCGCTGACCATCACGGACGAGCAGGCGGAGGCGGTGGTGGACCGGCTGGCGGACGCGATCGCCACGGTTTCCAAGGACGCGGCCCAGGGACGGCAGGCATGACGACGCACACCCGGACAGAGACGGACCCCCGGACGCAGCAGGACCCCCGGACGAGGACGGCCGCGCCGGCCCCGCCGGAGGGCACGGCCCAGGTCCCGGCACAGGGCGGGGCGCCCGCCCCCGCACCGGGCGGGGCGCCCGCCCGCGCGTCGGCCGCCTCCGCGCCGCTCTCCGGTGGCACCGGTGGGCCGCAGGCCCTGGAGCCGCTGGTCGCGACCGTGCTGGCCGCCCTCACCGAGGGCGCCGAACGCCGCGACGGCCCCGTCGCCCCCGGCCGCCCCGAGTCCATCGCCGCCGCCGTCGCCCAAGCCCTCGCGGACGCCACCGGCACCGGCACAGGCGCCGACAGCACCGCCACAGGCACCGCCACCGGCACCGGCTCCACGGACACCGGCGCCGTACTCGCGCGGCTCACCGAACTCCTCGCCCACGGCAGCGCCGACCCCGCCGACCCCGCCTGCGCCGCCCATCTGCACTGCCCGCCCCTCGCGATCGCCGTCGCCGCCGACCTCGCCGTCTCCGCGCTCAACCCCTCCCAGGACTCCTGGGACCAGGCGCCCGCCGCGACCACCCTGGAGACCCTGCTGCTCCAGGAGATGGCCCGGCTCGTCGGGTACGACGACACGCGCGCCGCCGGGGTGCTCACCTCCGGCGGTACGGAGTCGAACCTGATGGGCCTGATGCTCGCCAGGGACCGCGTCCTCGGCGCCGCGACCGGACGGCAGGTCGAGCTCACCGGCGTGGCCACCGGCGGCGCCGCGGGCCGGCCCCGCATCCTCGCCTCCGCCGCCGCGCACTTCTCCGTCCAGCGCGCCGCCGCCCTCCTCGGGCTCGGCGAGGACGCGGTGCTCCTCGTCCCCGTCGACCACGAACTGCGCATGGACCCGCAGGCGTTGGCCGCCGCGCTCGACGGCTGCGCCGCCCGCGGTGAACTCCCCGTCGCCGTCGTGGCCACCGCCGGCACCACCGACACCGGCGCCGTCGACCCGCTGCGCGCCTGCGCCCGCCTCGCCGCCGCCCACGGTGCCTGGCTGCACGTCGACGCGGCGTACGGCGGCGGCGCCCTGCTCTCCGACCGGCTCGCCCCGCTGCTGGACGGGCTCGCGCTCGCCGACTCCGTCTCCCTGGACTGGCACAAGCTCGGCTGGCAGCCGGCCGCCGCCGGGGTCTTCCTGGTCCGCGCGTCGGAGACCTACGCCTCGCTCGCGCGCCGGGCGGTCTACCTCAACCCGGCGGACGACGAGGAGGCCGGCTACCCGAGCCTGCTCGGCCTGTCGCTCCGTACGACCCGGCGCGCCGACGCCTTCAAGATCGCGGTCACCCTGCGGGCCCTGGGCCGGGACGGGCTCGGGCGGCTGGTCGACGCCTGCCGGGAGCTGGCGCTCGCGGGCGCGCGCGCCGTACGGGAACACCCCCGGCTGGCGCTGCACTCCGAACCGGTGCTGACCGCCTTCCTGTTCCGCTACGTACCGCACGGCACGCACGCGCGGGGGGACGGGACGGCGGACGCGGCCAGGAGCGACGACCTCAACGCACGGCTGCGCCGCAGGCTGCTGCGCGAGGGCCGGGCCGTCGTCGGCCGTACGGAGCTGCCGGGCGAGGGCCCCGGCCGCGTACGCCTCAAGCTCACCCTGCTCAACCCGTACGCCACGGCCGACGACGTGGACCGGCTGCTGGCGGCGGTCGTGGCCGCCGGTCAGGCGGAGGAGGAGAGCGAAGGGACGGAAGGGGCGGAAGAGACGGGTGTGATGAGGTGAGGTCAGCACAGGGGGCCGCCGAGCCACCGGCCCCCGCCCTCCTCGTAACTCCCCGCCCCCACCATCCCCTTGCGGAGGCCCAGCAGTGACGACCCCCCACGACAGCCACGGTCCCGGTGACGTCGACGCGGTCGACGGGCGGGCGCCCGGCGAGGTGTACGACCTCGTCGGGGTCGGGATCGGCCCGTTCAACCTCTCGCTGGCCGCCCTCGCGGACGGTGTCCCCGGGGGCGGGCCGCGAACGCTCTTCCTCGACGCCAAGCCCGCCTTCTCCTGGCATCCGGGGCTGCTGCTGGAGGGAACGATCCTTCAGGTCCCTTTCCTCGCCGACCTGGTGACCATGGCGGATCCGACCAGCCGCTGGTCGTACCTCAACTACCTCCGTGAGCACGACCGGATGTTCCCGTTCTTCTTCTCGGAGCGCTTCCACATACCCCGCCGCGAGTACGACCACTACTGCCGCTGGGTCACCGAGAACCTGCCGTCCTGCCGCTTCGACGCGCGCGTCACCGACCTGAGCTGGGACGAGGGCGCCGAGTCCTTCCTCGTGACCCACCGCTCGTCCGCCGGCGCCGTCTCGACCGTACGGGCCCGCCAGGTCGTCCTGGGCGTCGGTACGGACCCGGTCGTCCCGGACCCGCTGCGTCCCCATCTCCACGACGCCGGGGACGACAGCGGTACGCGGGTGCTGCACAGCGCCGACTACCGCACCCACCGCACCCGGCTGGCCGGTCTCGACGACGTCACGGTCCTGGGGGCGGGCCAGTCGGGCGCCGAGGTCGTCCTCGACCTGCTGCGCCACCAGGACGGCGGCGGCGCGGGCGGCCCGTACGTGCGCTGGCTGGCACGGACGCCCGCGTTCGCGCCCATGGAGTACTCCAAGCTCGGCCTGGAGCACTTCACGCCCGACTACATCCGCTACTTCCGCGCCCTGCCCGAGGCGCGCCGCGAACGGCTCGTGCGCGAGCAGTGGCAGCTCTACAAGGGCGTCAGCGAGGAGACGCTGGGCGAGATACACGACGAGCTGTACGAGCGGACGATAGGCGGCACGGAGCCGCGCGCCGCGCTCCACCCGGGCGTGGCGGTCGAGGGGATGGAGCGGCGCGGCGGCGGCTACGTACTGACGTGCCGCCACACCGAGCAGGACGAGCTGTTCGAGGTGCGGACGGCGGCGGTCGTCTCGGCCACCGGGTACGCGGCGGCGCGCCCCGGATTCCTGGACGGTCTGGCGAAGCTGGTGGACTGGGACGAGCGGAGCCGCTACCGGATCGACGGCGACTACCGCGTCGCGCTCGACCGGCGGGTCTCCGGCGCGCTGTACGTCCAGAACGCCGAGCTGCACACGCACGGCGTCGGCGCCCCCGATCTGACCCTGGGCGCGTGGCGCGCGGCGACGATCCTCAACGCGGTGGCGGGGCGGACGGTGCTCCGGGTGCCGGAGCGCGCGGCGTGGACGACCTTCGGCGCCCCGGGGGCGCCCGCCTCCGCCCCCGCCTCCGTCTCCGAGGGGAGCCCCTGATGATCCGCCCTCTCCGCGACGCCTGGGCAGACGCCGGGCGCCGGCTGCTGGTCAAGGCGGTGGAGGAGTTCGCGTACGAGGAACTGCTCGTCCCGGTGCGGGAGGGCGCCCCGGGGCCCGCAGGCGTCCCCGCCGTCCACCGGCTCGACTTCGACGACGGGGTGCGCTGGACCTTCCGGGCCACGCGCGGCACCTTCGGCGCCTGGCGGCTCGACCCCGGCAGTCTGCGCCGCCATCCGGAGGCGCCCGAGGAGGCGGGCCCCGAACGGCTGTTGCTCGACGCCCGTACCGTCCTCGGCTGGGACGGCCCCACCACCGCCGAGGCGCTGCGCGAGCTGACCGCCACCCGCCGCGCCGACGCCGAGGCGGTCCGGCGCGCGCTGCCCGCCGCCGACCTCGCCGATCTCGGCCATCTCGACCTGGAGGCGTACCAGGACGGCCACCCCTCCGTGCTGCTCGACAAGGGCCGTGTGGGCTTCTCCGCCTCCGACGCCGCGGCGTACGCGCCGGAGGCGGCCCGTGCCGTACGGCTGACGTGGGCGGCCGTCCACCGCGACCTCGCCACGTACGCGGGCGGGGGCACGGGTGACGGGCTCCGCCCGCTGCCCGCCGAGCGGCTGCTCGCGGAGGAGCTGGACCCGAGGACGCGCGAACGGTTCGCCGCCACGCTCGGCCAGGCGTGCGCGGAGAGCGGGTTCGCGGTGGAGGAGTTCGTCTGGCTGCCGGTCCATCCGTACCAGTGGGACGAGGCCGTCGCCACGCTCTTCACGCCGTACCTGGTGGACGGCAGGGTCGTGCAGCTCGGCCAGAGCGCCGACCGGTACCGTCCGCTCCGCCCCGTCCGTACCCTCGCCAACCTGGACCGTCCGCACCGCCGCGTCGTGAAGCTGCCGCTCCTCATCCGCGACTCCCCCGGCTCCCGCGCCGCCCGGGGCCGGCGCGGGCTGCCGCCGGGGCCGACCGGGGCGGCGCCCGAAGTGAGCGCGTGGCTGCGGGGGTTGCGGGAGGGCGATCCGTACCTGAGGGACGAACTGCGCTTCCATCCGCTGGCCGAGGCGGCGTCCGTCACCGTGCGCCATCCGCTGTACGGGGCGGTCGGGGACGCCCCGGACAGCTACCGCGAACTCCTCGGCGCGGTCTGGCGCGAGCCCGTCGCGACGCTGCTGCGGGAGCGTGAGCGGGCCCGTTCCGTGGCGTCCGTCCTGCTCGAAGGGGCGGACGGGCGCACGCTCGCCGAGGAGCTGGTGGCCCGCTCCGGACTCGGTGCGCGGGCCTGGCTGGAACGTTTCCTCGCGGCGCTGCTGCCGGGGCTGCTGCACCACCTGTACCGGTACGGGGTGGCCTTCCGGCCGCACGGCGGGAACACCGTGATGCTCTTCGACGGCCATGACATCCCGATCGGGATCGCGGTCAAGGACCTCGCGGAGAGCGTCACCGTCCTGGCGGGCGACGCGCCGGCGGGGGCCGGGGAGGCGCCCGCCGCGCTGCCGCGCCGCCCGGCCGGCGAGCTGGCGCACTCGCTGCTCAGCACCGTTTTCGCCGGCCACTTCCGCTTCTTCGCGCCGCTGGCGGAGCGCGGGCTCGGCGTACCGGAGGGGGAGTTCTGGGCGCTGGTGCGGGCCGAGATCGACCGCTACCACCACCGCTTCCCCCAACCGGCGGACCGGATCGCGTCGTTCGGGCTGCTCGCGCCCTCGTTCGCGCGGGCCGCCCCCAACCGCGAACGGTTCGGGGGCGACGGCTTCCACGGCACGGTCGCCAACCCGCTGGCCCTGCCGGCCCTGCCGGATCCAGACGAAAGACCCTAGCGGGCGGCGGACTCGTAGCTCTTCTCGACGGCGTCCAGGATCTGGCCCGCCCCCGTGTAGCCGATGCCGAGCATCCACAGGTTGTCGTCGACCTTGAAGGCCGTGTTCTTCTCCACCGCGACCAGGTTCTTCCAGAGCGGCCCGGCCGTGGTCTCCGTCTCCTTGGACTTCTTCGCGTCCCCGTAGGCGGAGTAGAAGATGACGTCCGCGTCCGCCTGGTCGATCTGCTCCGGGCTGACGTCGAGGGAGAAGCCGTCCTTGTCCTGGTTGGCGGGCCGGCCGACCCGGAGGTCCTTGAAGAGGGAGCCGACGAAGGTGTCGTTGAGGTAGAGCCGGGTGTCCGCGCCCTCGATGAACCGTACGAAGCCGACCTTCAGCCGCTCGGCCTTCTCGGGCCCGCCGAGCGCCTCGGTCACCTGCTTCACATGGGCCTCGTACTCCGAGACGACCTTCTTGGCCTCGTTCTTCCTGCCGAGGGCGTCGGCGTGCAGGGCGAAGTTCTTCCGCCAGGAGGGGCCGGTGGTGTCGGAGAAGACGGTGGGGGCGATCGCGGAGAGCGCCTCGTAGTTCTTCTCGTCGCGGACCTTGCTGCTGAGGATCAGGTCCGGTTCGAGCGCGTTGATCGCTTCGAGGTTGGGCTGTGCGATCAGCCCGACGGACTTGATGCCCTTGAGCCGCTCGGCGGGCAGATAGGTGGAGAAGGGCGCCTTGTCGACGACGGTGGTGGCCCCGACCGGGGTGATCCCGAGGGTGACGGCCGAGTCGAGCGCGTCGGTGTCCAGCACGACGACCCGCCGGGGCGCGTCCTTGACCTTCACCTCGCCCATGACGGTCGCGACGGTGTGTACAGCGCCGCCGCCGGACGCGCTGTCCGGGCCGTTGCCGGCCGGCTCGTCGCCACCGCAGGAGGTGAGCGTGACGGCGAGCGCGGTGACGGCGGCGGCCGTGGTGATACGGCGGGTGAGGATTCTGGACACGGCGGCGGGCCTCCCTGACGGCAGCCCGGATCCTTCCCCGGACCAAGTAAGGCAAACCTAACGTACGGTGCGTCACCGATCCTTCCGGGGCGAGCGGTTCACCCGGCCCGGAGCAGCAGTCCGGCGAGTTCGCGCGGCATGGTGACCATGCAGTCGTGGCCGGTGGCCAGCTCCCACACCTGGGCCGGGTCGCCGTTGGGCTGGGTCGCGGGGACGGGGCGCCGGGAGATGCCCTCCGGAACGCCGACGGTGCAGTGGATGTGCGCCCGGGGGATCGCGTCCATGGCCGGGTTGTCCAGACGGACCGGCTGCTGGAGGCAGCGCACCGGATGATCCGACAGCAGCCCGCGCAGCCAGGCGGTGTCCGCCGGGTCCGTGACCCCGAACAGGCCCGAGGGCGGCGGCAGTTCCGGCAGCGGCGGGATCCGCCAGCCGCTCTCCGAGGCCAGGGCGAGGTCGATCAGGGCCTGGCTCATCGGCTGGACGTCGGCCGCGCTCTCGCCGTCCTCCGGGACCATCGCGTCGAGGTGGACGAGGTGCGCGATCCGGTCGGGGACCCGGTTGGCCACGGCCGAGACGACCAGCCCGGCGTAGCTGTGGCCGACGAGCACCACCCCGGTGAGGTCCTCCCGGGTGATCAGCCCGGCGATGTCGTCGACATGTGTGTCGAGCCCGGTCCCCGGCCCGGCCAGATGCGCCGTCTCCCCGTACCCGGTCAGGGTCGGCGCGTACACCCGGTGTCCGGCGGACTCCAGCAGCGGGACCACCCGCTCCCAGACCTGTCCGCTGTGCCAGGCGCCGTGTACCAGCAGATACGTCGACATGGTCGTTGCTCCTCACGTGCTGTGCCCGCCCGCGCCCGTCCGGTCGGGGCGCGGGATCCCGGCCCCTGCGGGCCACCGGCCACGCTGCCGCCGGGGCCGCGCCCCTGCCAGAGCCCCCGCGATCCTGGGGGTGGCGGGACCAGGCACACGCGCGGCGGCGCGCTTACGGTGGAGGGATGGCCGAAGGACCGAACCCGCTGGGCGAGTACGTACGCGCGCGCCGCGAACTCGTCACCCCCGAGCAGGCCGGTATCCGCGCCGTGGGGGTACGGCGCGTGCCGGGGCTGCGGCGGGAGGAGGTCGCGCTGCTCGCCGGGATCAGCGCCGACTACTACCTGCGCCTGGAGCAGGGGCGGGACCGCAACCCCTCCGTACAGGTCCTCACGTCGCTGGCCCGGGTGCTGCGGCTGGACGACGACGCGACGGCGTATCTGCTCCGGCTCGGCGCCGACGGCCACCGCCCCCGCCCGCGCCCCCGGCACCGGCCCCCGGAGGAGACCGTCCCGCAGTCCACCGCCCAGCTCGTCGCCACGCTTCGGCTCCCCGCCCTGGTGGAGAACCGCTTCTTCGACGTCCTCGCCGCCAACGCCCTGGCGACCGCGCTGTCGCCGCGCCTCGCCGTGGGGGGCAACCGGCTGCGGGACCTCTTCCTCGACCCCGCCGAGCAGGCCCTCCACCCGGACTGGGAGAGCGCCGCCCGGGGCATGGTCGCGGGCTTCCGCGAGTCCGTCGGCACCGACACGGACGACCCGCGCGCCATCGAGCTGGTCACCGAGCTGTCCCTGGCCAGTCCCCTCTTCCGGCGTCTGTGGGCCCGCCATGACGTGGAGGCGTGCGAGGGCGCCACCAAACACCTGCGCCACCCCGGGGCGGGCCCGCTCCAGCTCAACCGGGAGAGGCTGGCCATCGGCGGCACGGCCGGTCAGGTGCTCGTCGTCTACCACCCGGACCCGGACAGCGACACCGCCGCCCGGCTGACCCGCCTCCTCGCTCCCGCCGGCCCGGTTCTGGACGGGAGCACGCGAGGCGAGTAGATTATCTGTTCAGAGATGGACAGATAATCCAGGAGCAGGGACGGGCGATGACCTCCGACGCGACGAGCGGCACGGACCACCGGGACGACCCGGGCCATCGGGACGGCCACGACCACCGCGGCGGCCCCGGCCACCGGGACGAGGACGAGCACCTCCTGGCCGAGGCCGAGAAGATCGCCCAGGCGCTGGGCCGTATGTTCCCCGGCATCTGCGAGGTCGTCCTGCACGACCTGCGCGACCCGGACCACGCCATCCGCCACATCGAGAACAACCTGTCGGGGCGCCGGGCGGGCGAGCCCGCCACCGAGCTGGGCCTCGCCCGGATCGACGACCCGCGGTACCCGGACGTCGTCCAGAACTACGCCAACCGCTTCCCCGACGGGCGCCCCGCGAAGAGCACGTCGATCGGGATCAGGAACTCCGCCGGCACCTACGTCGCCGCCCTCTGCCTGAACCTGGACATCTCCACGCTCTCGCCCCTCACCCTGACCCTGGCGAACCTGGTCGCGACCGGCCCCGGGAACCGGGACGTCCCGCTGGAGTCGCTGCGCGCCCGGAGCCGCCGGGAGCTGCGCGACATCGTCGAGCAGGCCGCCGCCGAGCGCTCCACGACACCCCGCGCGCTGCCCCGGGAGGCGAAGAAGGAACTCGTACGACGCCTGTACGAGGACGGCCACTTCGAGGCCCGTAACGCCGCCCAGGCCGTGGCCGACCTCCTCGGCATCTCCCGGGCCAGCGTGTACGCCTACACCAAGTGACGACGGCGGGAACCGCTCCGCCCGGCGTCCGGCCGCACGGCCCCCGCCCGTCCGGGCCCTCCGCGAGAAAGGGACGTACCCCCGTGAGCACCACCCCGACCCCGGCCCCGGACGACGTGCGGACACTGGCCGACCCCGACACCCCCTTCGCCGTCGTCGACGTGCACAAGGCCCTGCGCAACATCGACCGGCTGGCGGAGCGGGCCGACCGGCTCGGGGTCACCCTGCGCCCGCACGTGAAGACGGCCAAGAGCCTCGACGTCGCCGCCCTGATGCACGACGGCGCCGCCTGCCCGGTCACCGTCTCCACCCTCGCCGAGGCCGAGGCGTTCGCGGACGGCGGCTACACCGACATCACGTACGCCGTCGGCCTCGACCCGCACAAACTGCCCCGCGTCATCGCCCTCCTGCGCCGCGGCGTCACCCTGCGCGTGCTGCTCGACAGCCGCGAACAGGCCCTCCGCGTCGCCGACGCCGCACGCGACGCCGGTCTGGCCGTCCCCGCGCAGATCGAGATCGACTGCGACGGACACCGCGGCGGCCTGCGGGCCGACGACCCCGCGCTCGTCCCCATCGGCCGCGCCCTGCACGAGGCGGGCTGCCTCGACGGCGTCCTGACCCACGCGGGCGAGTCGTACTTCGCCCACACCCCCGAGGAGCGGCGCCTGGCCGCCGCGAACGAGCGCGACACCGCGGTCGCGGCGGCGCGGCGGCTGCGCGCCGCCGGGCTGCCCGTCGCCACGGTCAGCGTCGGCTCCACCCCGACCGCGCACGCGGCCGACGACCTCACCGGCGTCACCGAACTGCGCGCGGGCAACTACGTCTTCTTCGATCTCGTCATGGCCGGTCTGGGCGTCTGCCGACCGGACGACCTCGCCCTGTCGGTCGTCGTGACCGTCATCGGCCACCGCCCCGAGCTCGGCCGGATCGTCACCGACGGCGGCTGGACGGCCATGTCCCGGGACCGCGGCACCGCCGTCCAGCCCCAGGACCAGGGGTACGGCCTCGTCCTCGACCTGGCCGGGCACCCCCTCCCGGACCTGGTCATGAGCGCGGCGAGCCAGGAGCACGGCACCCTCACCGCCCGGAACGGCGCCGAGCTGCCCGAGCTGCCCCTCGGCACCCGGCTGCGCGTCCTGCCCAACCATGCGTGCGCGACCGCCGCCCAGCACCGCGGCTACCACGTCGTGGGGGGCGGGCGGGGGCCGCGCCGCGCCCCGGGGGCCCGGGGGCCCGGGGGGGGGGGGGGGGGGGGCC